>VBHI01000464.1 GCA_005881495.1 Chloroflexota bacterium | reverse complement strand
GGTTATGATTCTGTGCGTGTCTCCACTTGCTATCATATCATTGAAAGAGGGCAAAATCAGTCCTTATTTGAGAAGACTGATGCTTATGAACAAGTGAAAGCCGCATGCGAGGATCTGCGAATGGTCCTTTCCGGCCTTCAGTGAGTGGCGATCAATGCCCACATCAGGACGAAAAACGTCAGCACCTGCAATGTCGCCCGAACCGCCTGCCACCGTTCAAATCGGTCCAATTTCGCTGTCAAGACGGCTTCATCGTCGGGGGTGTTTTTGAGGCTGAGCATCACAGGAGCCGCCTGAGACGTCGCCAGGAAGTGACCAATGCTCGTGAGCGAGGCGAGGGACAGTGGCAACAACAGTGCCAGCGACTGATGCCCGACATAGGCGACAATTGTGGCAAGAAAGGTGAGCAGCGCCGCGCTGACGGCCCACACCGGGTAGACCACCAGGCCATTCCCCAGATCGTTACCGCGTGCGAAGGTGGCGTAAGCGACCGCGCCGATGCGCCGGCGCGCGGGTAGCTTGACAAGAGACGTCTCCAGACTGCCGCCAGCTAGCATGATACACGCACGTACCTGTGCGCATCGGATGGAACTGTTACTGAACAACCACCGTCAGGTTCATACCCCGGTGGATCGTACAGTAGACATGATAAACGCCAGCGGTGGTAAACGGCCCAATTTGAGCCGACCCACCTTTGAGGTCCAGGCCGCGAACAACCGGCGCTCCGGGCTCCACTCGTGACTGTGGTAGGCCATTGGCCGCCCAGGACCCATTTTGAAGAAGGTGCTCGACCGAATCGTCATCCACGAGTAAGAGCTTCGAACCTTTCGGGACCAGCACGACATTCGTCAGGAAATTGCTTCCTGCCATATGTACGGTGGGCATGCCATTCGTTGTCGCGCTCGCGGGGCCGCTCTGCGGATTCACTGCGACGACCATTGCTACTAGTATCATGCCCACGACGAGTCCGGTCAGTCCCGCCAGCCCGGACCTCAGCCAACGTGGAGATCCCCAGGTGACTTTGTTGTAGTTCTGGATGGTCGCTGCTACACCGGCCACCACAGCAGTCAGCGCGCACGCGAACTGTATGACAAGCACGCCAAAGCGAAAGAGATTGGTCGCCGGATGGAGCAGGGCAGAGGATGCCAGCGGCACGGCTAATACAATCGATGCGATTGCGAGAGCAACAAATGCACCGAGCAAAGGCGCCCAGCGTACACCAGTGGCGATGAGACCGGCGGCAATCAAAGCTACAATGGCAAAGGCCAGAAGAGGTAAGACAACCGTTCTACCGGCCAACCAGATGAGCAGGAAAAAGAGCAAGAAGATCAGCGCGCTACCAAGCAGGGCCAGGACAGTTGTTACGTCGAGCGCCGTGAGCTTCTTGCCTTGAAAAGGGGTATTGTGTTTCTTTTGCTCAGTACGAACTTGTAGGTGATGCATCAGAGAAATCCTTTCACTATGAAGGAGCTTATGAAAGTACCAGTTCCTGCATTGACTTCAATGGCGACCCTCCCCATCAGGGCGACTCCTGCTGGCCGTGACTCGCAATGCCCTGAAGAACGAGTTGAACGAGTGTCGCAACCCGTTCCGGTGGAGGAGGCTGTGGAATACCGTCAGGCGCAAACAACCCGTCGCCCAGGACATAGGTGAGCAAAGGACCTGCCAGAAGACGAATGACCAGTTCGAGATCATCTTCCACGATCACGCCATGGCTGCGAGCGCTTTCAAGCATGGCCTTGAGGAATGCTCCCCCTTGCTGAGGCACGGCTTGAGCGAACAGAGAGCCAAGACGTGGAAAGCGGGGCAGTTCAGCGATGAGCAAGCGCACCAGCCCCACATAGACTGGTTGCATGATGTTCTCAATGGTCGCCTGTGCCCACACGATTAAGGCGTGTTCCAAGGTTGCCAGGCTGTCCATTGGCGTGTCGCGCAAGGCAAGCAGAGCGCTTTCAGAGAGATGCCCCAGGGCAAGCTGTTCTAACACGGCGATAAACAAAGCTTCCTTGTTCTGATAATAGCGATACAGAGTCGGCTTCGAGACGGCTGCTGCAACGGCAATGGCATCCATGCTCGTCGCCTCAAAGCCCTGCTGCATAAACAAGGCCTGAGCCGCGCGGTGAATACGTTCCCGCTTGACCTGGGCGCGGGGGGTGAGGTCTGCAGATGCCATCATACGTCTCCTTAATATCTTACTATACGGTTTAGTAATATTATAAGCGTGTTTCTCAGACTTGTCAATGGGAATCCGGCGATTCGACGGAAATTTTCAAATGCTGTTGTCCTGGCGCTCCTACTTCCAGGATCATGAAATTTGAAGTAGCCATGACAGGCCCGCTCTGGTGCTTGCTGCCATTTTCAG
>VBHI01000044.1 GCA_005881495.1 Chloroflexota bacterium | reverse complement strand
AGCCGCCCAGAAAGCAACGGCCAAACCGAAGGCAAAGTCAATAAACTCAAGTGTATCAAAAGACAAATGTATGGACGAGCCAAGTTTGATTTACTACGCCAACGGATGCTGCTCTGTGGATGAGCTTTCACGTAAAGTGAGACAGACCCCAACAACGCGCCTTCTTTGCCACTGAAACTGCGCGCCGGAGGCGTTTAGGAGCCTCATAGCGGTACATGTCTCTGACAGCAGCATTGACAGCTTATCACCTGAACAGACGTGAACGGATCTGTACGTTTGTGCATGTGGGAAAACACCTGACCTCAATTCAGGAGCGCATCGAGCCGACTCAAGGAAGCAGGGAGGTCCCCTCAAAAATCGGCGTTTTGGGGGGTGTAGTATATAATAGAAATGCTGAGTTGCTTACGTATATATTAGGAGTATGGTGTCGACCCTGTTCAACAACCCCGTTCTACAATAAAGGAGAACGCACTATTATGCGTTTTATGCAGAATTTGCAACCTCGTTATCCTTTGCTTATTGTCCTGTTAGTCTTGCTCGCCGCCTGCAGTCCAATCGACTCTATTGGCGGCAATCCTACGCCCACAGCAACGCCGAAGCCGAAACCAACGCATGACCCTACCAGGACAACACTTGAAGTCTGTCCCGCGCCGCTAGATAGTAATCCAAACTGTTATACGCCGCGGGCTTTTCGCCAGGCTTACGATGTTGAGGCGCTGACAGAACAGGGCTTTACGGGCAAAGGACAGACGGTTATTGACATTGTTTCCTATGGTAGCCCTACTTTACAACAGGACATGGATGTCTTTGATAAGCAATTTGGCTTGCCGCCAATTACTATTCAAGTTGTTTCTCCGCTTGGGACCGTGCCCTATGATCCCAATAAAAAAGATATGACCGGCTGGGCTGGCGAGACGGAACTGGACGTACAAATTATTCATGCGATCGCACCTGACGCGCATATTGTAGTGATGACCAGCCCGGTTGATGAAACAGAGGGTACCATTGGCCTACCGGAATTTCTGAAATTAGAACAATACGCGGTAGCGCATCATCTCGGGCAGATTTTTTCACAGAGCTATGTAGCCTCTGAGGCGACGCTTGCAGGTAGCGCTGGACAGAAACTGGTCAAGACTTTCGCTGATTTCTATAAGCAGATTACAACGCAGCAGGGGTTTACCATCGTTTCAGGCTCAGGTGACAACGGGGCAACGGATTGGGCGAATATCGCTGCGACCAAGCTATCACCCAGGCCTACGGTGAACTTTCCCGCGGATGTGCCCTGGGTGACCGCTGTCGGGGGTACAACCCTGCGCAATACACCTCCTACTTATGATGAAAGCGCCTGGTCCGGTAGTGGAGGTGGCATGAGTACATTCTTTGCCGAACCAGCTTTTCAAAAGAGCATGCCTTCGTCCGTGCAGTCAGAACTGGCGGGTCATCGTGGCTTGCCTGATATTGCTGGCGATGCCAATCCTGAAACTGCGATGGTCAACTACATCTTTGGTCATTGGACTCAGATAGGGGGAACCAGTGCCAGTACGCCATTCTGGGCCGGCATCGTGGCCATCGCTAATCAAGTGGCGGGTCATTCCCTGGGTTTTATTAATCCAGCCCTCTATAAATTAGGTGCATCCCCAAACGCACAAAAGGATTTTCGTGATATTATCAATGGCAGCAACAATGTCGATAACGGGAATATTCACGTCAAGGGATTCCAGGCAGTACAAGGTTGGGATGCCGTGACCGGATGGGGTTCGCCTCGAGCCAGCCAGTTTATTTCTGATCTGATCGCTGCAATGAAATAGGAGCATTTTTCATGACCACACTTACATGGTGGCGTCGAACGTCCACCGGCGTCACCGCGACATTACTGATTGTACTCCTTTTGCTTACAGCCTGTAGCATGCCAGGCGGGATAGTGGGCAATGGAGGAACATCGACAGCGACCCCACATAACTCTACTAAAGCTACAGCAACCCAACCAATCATTTCAAAGGATGTTACCTGTCCTGAGCTGAGTGGCTATCCTACTACGGGGGTTTACTGCAACACGCCGTATCAATTCCGGGTTGCCTACGGCGTGGAGGCGCTTACTGAGAAGGGCTTCACGGGCAAAGGGCAGACTGTAGTGGATATCGTGTCTTTTGGCAGCCCCACACTGCAACAAGACATGGATGTCTTCGATAAGCAGTTTGGTTTGCCACCGATCAACATTCAAATCATTAACCCACTTGGTACTAAACCGTTTGACCCAACCAATAAGGACATGGTCGGGTGGGCGGGTGAAACAACGCTGGATGTACAAATTATTCATGCGATCGCTCCCGACGCGGGGATCGTTGTACTGACCAGCCCTGTTTCTGAGACCGAGGGAATCATCGGTCTCCCTGAATTTCTTCAACTGGAGCAGTACGCTTTAGATCATCATCTTGGTTCTATTATCTCGCAGAGTTGGGGCGCCTCTGAAGTTACGCTGAAAGATGCTGCGGGAAGGAAAGAGGTACAGAAATGGGATGCGTTTTTCCAGAAAGCGACGGCACAACAGGGGATCACGTTCTTCTCCTCTTCTGGTGATAATGGAGCAACTGACTACAGTAATTTACGGGCGACAAAGCTTTCACCAACACCCACAACAAGCTTCCCCGCCGATGATCCATGGGTGACGAGCGTGGGCGGTACTACAATGATACGGAATGGGTCCAGGATAGAGGAAATGGTCTGGAATAGTAATGGGGGTGCCAGTGGAGGAGGTTTCAGTGATTTCTTTGCGACACCTTCCTTCCAAAAAACCCTGCCGTCTTCGGTACAAAGCGAGTTACAGAATCGTCGCGGCGTGCCCGATATCGCAGGTGATGCAGATCCCCTCACCGGGCTGGCCTTCTACCAGGATGGAGCCTGGATGCTGACCGGGGGAACAAGCGCAAGCGCTCCGCTATGGGCCGCTTTGATCGCTGTTGCCAATCAGATGGCAGGCCATTCTCTGGGTTTCATTAATCCGGCACTCTATAAAATGGCTATGACCAGCCATTATGCGCAGGACTTCCGCGATATTACGGTTGGCAATAATGATGTGAACTATAAAGGGGTGTCAGTACAAGGCTATCCGGCGGTGCAGGGATGGGATCCGGTCACAGGATTGGGTACTCCCAATGCTGAGCAGTTATTGCCAGATCTGATCGCGGCCATGAAATAGTAACCTTATTGAAAGACATTCTGCAACGACGCCAGGTTGACCGCGCAACGACGCCAGGTTGACCGCGCAACGACGCCAGGTTGACCGCAAGGGTCAACCCTACTATACACGGCGCGATGCTGCGCATCGCACGCGCGGCTGATGGGAGGTCAGCCGCGATGCAAGGAGGCGTCTACGCTTCGCGTCAGCAGAATGAAAGGAATGTAACTCAGACTAGTCCTTTGCTGACGCACAATTCTGCGTTAAGGATGGAGCCGCCAGCGGCTCCCCGAATCGTGTTATGACCGAGCAGGGCAAATTTATAGCTTAAGACGGGACAGCGGCGTAATCTGCCAATTGTCACGGTCATGCCGCGTCCTGTATCACGGTCACGTAAGGTCTGTGGCCGGTCTGGTTCCCTGCGATAGGACAGCGCGCGTTCAGGCGAGCTGGGCAATTGCAACCGCTGCGCTTCAGGCTGATAGTTCTCCCAGGCCGCGATAATTTCCTCAGGTTCTGCGTCGCGCTCTAATTCGATACTGGCGCACTCCAAATGTCCCTCGCGTGTTGCAACACGGTTACAGTGTGCGCTGACTATCATTGGGGCAGCGGTAAATCCAGGGCCTTCTTCCCAGCGTCCAAGCATCTTCAGCGTTTCAGCCTGTACCTTTTCCTCTTCTCCGCTGATATAGGGGATCGCATTATCAAGTATGTCGTAGGAGGGCACCCCGGGATAGCCGGCTCCTGAAATGGCCTGCAGGGTCGTTACCAACACTTTACGCACGCCAAATGCTGCTTGCAATGGCTTGAGAGCGATCACCAGGGGCGTCGCGGAACAGTTAGCGTTGGTGACGATGCAGCCGGACCAGCCGCGTAGTTTACGTTGCTGTACAATGGCCGCGGCATGATCAGCATTGACTTCCGGGATGAGTAGTGGCACGTCAGCTGCCATACGATGATTTCTGGCGTTACTGAAGACGGCTACGCCAGCACGAGCAAAGTCTTCTTCAATGTCGCCGGCGACCTCTGCCGGGAGGGCCGAAAAGACGATTTTGACACCGGGTAGTGATGCGGGATTACTGGTCATGACTGGTAACCTACCAGCCGCAGCCGGCATTTCGCTACCAGGACCAGGGAGGCGCCAGCGCGTGACTTCGGCATAGGGACGCCCTACGCTGCGTTCGGAAGCACCCAGGCCGACCAGTTCAAACCAGGGGTGTCCTTGTAGCAGTTCGATAAAACGCTGTCCAACCATTCCGGTCGCGCCCAGTACGGCGACGGGGATGCGAGTTTGTTTATTCATGAATGATGCTTCTTTCTACAGGGCGCCGCGCCTCTTTTCGGAGGCGGTGGCAGCGTGACGTACCAATGGAATGACGGGCGCGATTAAATCCCGGTGCAAGCTGCGTAGGGCGCGTTCGCTGTCGGCATCTTCTACGATCAGCGTGATTCCCAGTTCAGATGCACCCTGTGTGATGACAGGGATGCGCTCATGAGCGAGGGCGGTTATTGCGCGCGCCGGGCTCATCGGGTCAACGGTGAAGCCTGAGCCGATACATGCACAGGCAGCCAGCCCGCTGCGAGATCGAACGCGCCAGGCACCCATAGCCATATCCTGCTGTAAAAGTGCCACGACTGATTCGGCGGCAGCTTCCTCAACCACAAATGAGAGGTGATGGCCGGACGATGAACAGATAGCAACAGGAGCTGCGCCGGCGCGAGCTGCCAGAGCAAAGACCTGGCCAGCATTCTCTGGCGCTCCAAACAAGTCAGTACTTTCAACGGTAATCAACGAAAGGTGACGACGCACGGTAATCGCCGCAGCCCCGCTCTTATGCCTTCCCTCCGGCCCGACAAGTGTGCCGCGAAAAGCTGGACGAAACGTATTGCGCACACGCACGGGAATGTTACGATGAGCAATGGGAATGAGGGTACGTGGATGCAACACTTTTGCCCCAAACCACGAGAGACGTGCCGCTTCAGCATACGAAAGCGACGTTAGCAGCCGGGTATTCATTACCTGCCGTGGATCAGCCGTCAGCACGCCATCCACGTCGGTATAGATGGTAATCTCCACGCAGTCAAGGGCCGCGCCGATGACGCTGGCTGAATAGTCCGAACCATTGCGTCCAAGAGTCGTCGCACTTCCCGATTGCGTACGTCCTATAAAACCTGCTGCAACTGGCACAATCTGTTGATCGAGTAAGGGAGAGATCAGTGCCCGTGCATTTTTGCGTGTCTCTTCAGGTAGAGGATCAGCTCCAACCGCAACACCAAATGCCTGTACATTGCCAGGAAGAACTGGATGATCTGTAATAATGACTTCTTCCCGCAGGGGAGCCGCTGGCAATCCAAGGTCAGACACAGATGTCGCGACAAGCAATACAGAAAGGCGTTCGCCCCAGGCAGCAACAGCTGAGGTGGCTAGAGCTATCGTGCTTCCTGCCTTCGGGGAAGCATTCTGAGATGGTAATGATCCCGCCACCTGGCGTAAGGCAGCTACGTCCTGTTCCAGCGAGACAAAAGCTTTCTCCAGTTGTTGTAACAGGATATTCCGTCTCTCGCCATCGTGAACAGCTTTATCTGCCGCATCGAGATGTTTCTGTTTTAATGATTCGAGTTCGTGTTGGCATGATTCCAGCTCACCGGCACAAACGAATGCAGCGATACGCAGCAACTGGTCGGTTACTTTCGCCATGGCCGAGACGACTACGATGGGAAAAGCCTCCGCAGGGTTGTGGAAGGTATTCACGATAATCTGTCCTACACGGCGAATACGTTCACCGTTACCAACGGAGGTACCTCCAAATTTTAGAACTTGTAATTGAGATTTCATAGGTCACCAATGTCTGTCTTAAGGGCGCAAGTTTGCGCGTCCTGATTTGCGGTTACAATGTTGAATTACTTGATGTGCCTGTTTTTTTGTGGCCTCATCGCTACGCTCTTCGCAAGATTTTTTTTGTTGCAAGTTTGACAGACGCAGTCTGTCAAACTTGCAACATCATCAAAGGTGGATATTGCTGAGTTACGCGTTTACTGGTTCTTGCAACATCATCAAAGGTGGTTATTGGTGAGTTACACGTTTGCTGGTTCGCCAGCCTGGATAGTTGCTGCCTTTAGGGCCTGGTCAAGGTCATCAATCAGGTCTTCCACCGTTTCGAGTCCGACGGACAGGCGAACGAAGTCGGGGGTTACACCGGTCTCATACTGCTCATCTGGCGTCAACTGCGAATGCGTCGTGCTGGCAGGGTGAATGATGAGAGACTTGGCATCACCAACATTCGCCAGGTGCGAGAACAGCTCAACGTGGCGAATCAGCTGTTTGCCGGCCTCTAAGCCACCCTTGATACCAAAGCCGAGAATGGCTCCGTAGCCGTTTGTGTGATACCTGGCCGCGATCTCGTGCTGGGGATGGTTTGGCAGTCCTGGATAGCTTACCCAGCCCACAGCAGGATGGTTCTCTAAGAATTCTGCGACGCGTAACGCATTTTTGCTATGTCGCTCCATACGCAGTGGCAGTGTCTCCAACCCCTGGAGGAAGAGCCAGGAGTTGAGGGGAGCGATCGCGGGACCAAGGTCGCGCAACAACTGTACGCGCGCTTTGATGATATAAGCCAGCGGTCCCAGGGCTTCAACGTAGCGCAGCCCATGATAGGAGGGATCAGGCTCGGTAAATGATGGGAAACGCCCGTTCGTCCAATCAAATTTGCCGCTATCGACGATGGCGCCGCCAATGGATGTGCCATGGCCGCCGATAAATTTGGTGGCCGAGTGAATAACGACATCGGCACCATGCTTGAGCGGCTGTACCAGGTATGGAGTGGGCAGTGTGTTGTCGAGGATCAGTGGAACCCCGTACTCATGAACGATGTCGGCTACAGCGCGAATATCCAGGGTATCAAGACGTGGATTGCCGACGGTCTCTGCAAAGACGGCCCTGGTTTTATCATTGATTGCTGCACGGAAGTTTTCAGGGTTTCGGCTATCTACGAAACGGACAATAATACCGAGTTTAG
>VBHI01000043.1 GCA_005881495.1 Chloroflexota bacterium | reverse complement strand
GCACGTGGTTATATTGCGGTTTCCTGCCCATGGTACAATCCCCCAACTATCACAAAATGACTTCCCTTTACGCTTGCTACAACGAGAGTGGACAATTGCAGTAACAATTCAAGTAGGACTCGTAGGATGCTATTCAGC
This sequence comes from Chloroflexota bacterium, assembly GCA_005881495.1. Next base: position 6,698 of record VBHI01000043.1, on the reverse strand, counting down.
AAGCGGAGAGAGGGAAGGAAGTTTTAGGCTACTTCTTCGCTGCTGCCAATGAGGTCATCTGTGAGAGTAAGCCCTATTTTCCTATACCACCCGTCAAAACTGAAAATAGCATCTGCATGGTGGTGTTTCGCAATAGCTGCCACAACAGCGTCAAAGAGGGTGTTCTTTTTCGAGGCAAGTGGATGAAATAACGCTGCTGCATCGGTGAGTATTTGCTGGTCAACCGCTTGGACGGGAAAGTCACCACGTTGAAACTTTTTGATGATACGGCCCGCGTCGTCGGGCCTATTCAATCTCCCTCTCAGGACAGTGACCGCTTCACAAATGGCAGTGGTAGGGAAAAGGGCTGCTGCGTGGCTGGCTGAGAGGGTTTGCAAGATACGTTTTGCTTTCTCGTGATTTGCATCGCTTGTACTACTGAGAGCGATAATTGCATCAGCGTCAACGATCACCAAAGGTTCGTTATTCTTCCCAGGCATATTTATTGTGGTTTGTGCTCAAATCCGTTGGTCCTGTGACGTTGTGTTTTTCTGCCCATGCTGCCAGGTCTACTAACGCTTTGACACCTTTTGTAGGGATTGTGTGATAGCTTTTCAGTCCCGTTTCCACCACTTCACGCAACACCGCTTCTTTCGGTTTTCCTGTTGTGCGAACGAGTGTATCTATTTGTTCTCGCGTGGCTTCGTTAATCGTCAAGGTGACAAGGCTACTCATAGTGGGGCAATTATAGCACGTCATCGTCTGTTTGCAATCGGCGTTTTACGAGCGTCCTTTTCACCCTGTACGATCTTAAAGGAAAGAACTATTCTTCTGCTGTCAAAAGGAAGTACCGCATGAAGGTATTCAGCCTTCTGCGGTACCTTACTTGAGAACCTATACAAAGACTCCTTGGGAATATGTGTGCGGTGATTGTGTGGGGGTACTAAGCAGCGAACGGAGCACAAGAAGGATTTCTTTGTAATCGCTTCTTCTGAAAAAAGTGGGCATTGTTTTCCATCATCATAAACGTTGACACGACCGTTGTAACGGGTAAACCTGACTCACGGATAATCTCATCGATATGGCGTGGGTCATGACTCAGCAATGGGAGAAGTGTACGCTCCTCGATATTATCCGGTAGAGCCGCCTGCATTTCAATATGTTCCGGTATCATAAAGAGGTTGAGGGCCATCAGAATATCCTGTACATCAGTGACCAGGTGCGCCCCGTCTTGAATGAGCTTGTTCACGCCAACGCTCCCTGCCGCATAGATGCCATTTGGAACAGCAAACACTTCGCGCCCATGTTCAAGCGCGAAATTAGCTGTAATCAAAGCTCCACTCTGTTTGGGCGCTTCAGTGACTAATATACCTTGAGAGAGACCCGAGATAATACGGTTACGCGCGGGAAAATTCTTGCTGTCAGGTTTGACGCCAAGGGGGAACTCTGTCACCAATGCTCCCTGCCCCGATTCAACGATGCGCCGCGCCAGGCCAGTATTCTCAGATGGGTAGATGATATCGAGACCACTCGCCATGACGGCAATGGTACGCCCTCCTGCATCCAAGGCCGCTGTGTGAGCGATGGTATCTATCCCGTGTGCCAACCCGCTTACCACTGTTACATGACCCTGTGCCAGCTCTCGTGCTAATTGTTCTGTTACCTGGCGACCATACGTAGAGACTTTACGAGTACCGACGATACCCAGCGCAAAGCTGTCTTCATCCTTCTTTAAGGTTCCGGCGACATAGAGGACAGAGGGGGCATTGTAAATTTCCTTCAGCAAAGACGGATAGGCTTTATCCTTAATAGTAATAACCTGCACCCGCAATCGTTCCAGTATCTCTAGTTCCTGTTGCGGGATACTGCTGGCCCGTTGCTTGATGAAACTGTCGATAATCTTCTGATCTAACCCGGCTTGCGCCAGTTCTTTACTGTTCGCTTTCCAAGCAGCAGCGACATCTTCGTGGAAGTAATCGAGCAGCATTTTGAAACGCACTGGCCCAATGCCAAGAATCCGCGTGAAGGCAACCCAGTACGCCAGTTCATCCAATGATAGGCTGTCCGATGGGTAATAGCGAGAGGGGGCATCAAACACTTCCAACTTGGTACTCCTTACATATTAGTACGACAACTGCCCTCACTCCTGAGGAGCTTTTTGCTGCGGTTGTTGATTGAGATTCTCCTGAAATGGCCCAAATACTGCTGGGTCCGAGACTGTCTCCCCACTTCCCCCACTTTCACTTTCCTCACGAACTGCTGGATAAGCAGCCTGCCATGGCTGAGATGATAGTGGCTGAACTGGCGCTGTTTGCATTGGTGCATCTGCAGGAGGTGCACCAAAGGCCTGATCCGGCGCGAAAGAGGGAAATGGTATGTATGTTTGTTTCCCTGGTGGGGAAAAAGCTTGATTTTGCCCGGATTGATCGGGTTGTTGTGCCTGTGGTCGAGACGTAGGATAATAAAAAGACTCTTGCGCAGAATAGACAGAGTCAGGGTTTGACGGTCTGAAGCGCAAGGAGTCTGCGTAACGAGCGTTGTTATCAACCTGACCAGGGACCTGCTTAACAGAGAGAAATTGTTGTGCAGCCTCTGCCGCTTGAATTTGCTTGCGCTTGCGGCTCTGGTAGATGAGAATGATCACGATGCCTATGATTGGCAGAAGAATCAGCAAGGAACCGGCAGTGACAAACACTAGAGTAGTGCTATCCATGGTAGTAGTCTGAGACTGACTTGTTTGTGGGAGTGCTTGCGGTGTAGGTGTTACCTGGTCAGGGCGCAGAATCCCTGGTTGACCCAGGTGGAGAAGCCATTGATTTTCCAGGTGATCCTGATCTATTCCAAGAGCTTGCACCAAATCTTCGCCAAAATCCGCCTGGGAATTATTCATTTTCTTGATGAGCAGCATCATTTTGGCATGGCCTAAGGTAGTATACATATAATCTATCAGGTTCCAGCTCTGAGCATAGGCAAGATAAGCCTGGTCTGCGTCAGCGGGAAAGCCATCGGAAATATTGTAGAGCCTGAGCAGCGATTTATTGAAGAGCGCTTGCCGAAAGCGTGCTCTCATTTCAGGTTCATGAAATAACTGGTTATACACCGCTAAACCTTCGTCAAACCAGGTGGGAGGCTGCGGACCTTGAGCAATAAGTTGATGTAAGACCAGGTGTGTCAGCTCATGCGGCATATCACGTACAAGTGTATCGTCATTTTCGTCAACGACGCTGATGAACGCTTCGTCTAAGCCTGGATGGGCTTCACCTCCAACCCATTCATAAGAACCCGGAGCAAGCGCCCCATGAAAATCCTGGTTGCTCGTATAGACCCACAGATTGATGGGATGGAGCAAGCCTCCCCCCAGCACCTGGCTGATATGGTTGATGCTACCGCTGGCTCGATTCAGCAGGAGCAGTCCAAAATTCTCAGGTCGATTATACCAGTTAACCTGTAACATACCCTGTGTCAGATGCTGCCAGGAAAAGCGGGTATCGAGTGTATGAAAATCTGAGGTCGACGTCGTGTGATAATTATTTGCACTATCCTGGACGACCCAGTCGTATTCAACTAAGGTCCCTGGAGTACGAAAATTATCTCCGCTGGTGTCTTCATGCCAATGCAAAGTGACAGATTGTGTAGGTCTGATGATATTTACCACATGCTCTTTTGTGAAGGTATATGGCGATTCTTTATAGGTAATATTAATTGAGGCCTGGATGATAGGTCTGGCAGTATCTTTCGCTAGCATAGTAAAGTCAATAGAATCAGGGAAATGGATAACATCAGTTTGAGCGGTCACTGTAATAGGGTCAGCGGCAGCATGTGCTTTGTCTGAAAAGATGACAGGAAAAAGAAAAAAACTACAAAGAAAGAGCTGCAAGAGTCTTATCAAATGAATGGGCCGCAGGGGCATCAACCTGGCTCCTCTCAAGAATACGCAGATATTTGTACGTTTTTCCTATTGTACATGATTTGACATGACCTGAACAGGTAGTTCTGTTAAAGTACTTCATCTTATCCGTTTAGATGATTGTGTAGTGTTCCATGTAGATGTGAGGCGAGTTTGGGTAAGACTAAAATCCCCTGAAAACTATCTCTATTTATCGTTCTTTCTGGATAAAGGGCGACAAGTGCTGAGCGGGAACATAGTTGGCACACAGGACGAGCAGCTTGCTTTGCAAAAATGAGGATGTACGATATACCTATGAGCAATGACTTCTGGAATCAACAACACCTCAATGGCCATAAACCTATTGAAAATAATGGAGCAGCTCGGTCGGGGAGCATTTTACGTGATTATCGACAACAACCACAGCAAGGACAAGAAGTCCAGCAGTATGCTCCCCTTTCGACGCCTCCTGCGCAGGGATATTCTCCCAACACGCCGCCACCAGCACCAGGACAGATGTACAATAATGGGCAGCAACAAGGATGGCCTGCGCCACAAAGCTGGCCTTCTGCGAACAATGGGCAGCAACAAGGGCAGAGTTGGGTGGCTAATACGCTACAAAAGGTACGGCGCTGGTCTGGCAGAATCGCGGCAGTACCTCCCGTTGATCCTAACCCATTAGTGCTTTACCGTCCTGGCAAATCATGGGAACAGGAACGACCAAAAACAAAACCCTGGAAAAGGTCACGTACCGTGCGCGTTGCCATGTTAATGAAGCACCGACGCGTGCGTTGGCGACAACGTCGTCCCAAAGCTGGGGTCATTGCATCCGGCATATTGATCGCGCTCCTGCTCCTGCTGTTAATTAGCGCATCTGCCTCCAGCGCCTATGCCTATAAGTACTATCAGGATCAGTTGCCGCGCCTACAAGGCCTGGCAAATCAGCAAATTTCGCAAACGTCGCGTATCTATGATCGCAATGGTACCTTGCTCTACGAAGCGTATGACAATAGCCACATGGGCGGCGGACGGCGTACACCCGTTTCGTACAACTTTTTACCGCAAATCTTGAAAGATGCGCAAATCTCGGCGGAGGACCCGACCTTCTGGACAAACCCTGGTATTGATCCTCAAGCTATCCTGCGCGCCAGCGGTCAATATCTACATGCAGGTGTGGTAGTGAGTGGTGCCAGCACCATAACCCAGCAAGTGATTAAAAATCTGACAAACAACGCAGCGCAGACAATCAATCGTAAAATCTCCGAGGCAGCGCTGGCCATTGGCCTGACGCAACAATATCCCAAGGAGAAAATCCTTGAGATGTATTTCAATATTTCTCCCTACGGGGCGCAGAACCTGGGCGTGGAAGCCGCCGTTGAAGACTACTTCCATATCAGCTCACAGTGTGATAAAAATTTCAACTGCATTCCTGGTGTTTATTACCTTAACTGTGACGCGGCGCATGTACAACAGTGCCATCCAGATCAGTGTAGCCAATCGAATTACTGTGACCCTTTGCTTGGCCTTGCTCGAGCTTCATTGCTAGCCGGTATGCCTCAAAGTCCTGCTATCTACGACCCAACCTTCGGACTAATCGATGCAGCCACGGGCCAGAAATATTACCTGGAGCGCCAACAGTATGTTCTTAGTCAAATGCTGCGTTGGAATGTAAACGTCCCGGGATTGGGGCCGATCACCCAGGATATGGTGAACCAGGCGGAGGCTTTGACGGCCAAGACGCAGTTCCCTCCATATACCCACCCTTACTATCACGGCTGCCAACATTTCGTCAACTGGGTTATTGAGCAGCTTACAGCTCAACTCGGCGATGCCTTCTTCACCGGCGGCTTTAATATCTACACAACCATTGATTATAGGCTAGAAGCTTATGTCGAGCACGCCATAATACGGCACCTACAAAAACCAGAACTGCAACTTTTTCCAGTTGCACGCGTCGGTGTACTAAGCAGTCCCGATTATAACGTGTATGACGCGGCTGCCGTTGTCATGAACGCAAAAACAGGTGAAGTTTTAGCAATGGCCGGCAGCGCCAATTATAATTCTAAAAACAGTAGAATTGATGGGCAATTCAATTCTGCTGTACATGCTTTGCGCCAGCCGGGTTCATCTATCAAACCCATTGTTTACGCAACTGCATTTCAGCAGGGTTGGTATCCAGGAATGGTGATACCCGACTACAAGACGTATTTTCCTCACGGGATTTCTGGATCGCCAGCTGTGTGTGTTGGTCCTACTGGCGCCTACTGCCCACAAGATTACGGTGGCGGCTATTCTAACTCGAACACGAACATTCGCATAGCTACAGCGGATTCGCGTAACATTCCAGCAATTAAAGCTTCGATCTATGCCGGAGTTAGGAATGTCATCAATACGGCACAACGTTTCGGAATCACAGCCTTAAGCCAAAACCAAGATAACAACACGTCTTTCGCGCTTGGTACATCCGGTGTCCCCCTGATCCAGATGGTCGGTGCCTACCAGGTCTTTGCGGACAATGGGGTACGTGTTCCTCCCAGGAGTATTCTGGATATTTGGGATAATTACGGACATCATCTCTATCATTTTGATCCCGCTCATCCCGGGGGTATCCAGGTCATTAGTCCACAAATCGCCTTTCTGATGACCTCTGTTCTATCCGACGAATATGCACGTCGAATAGAATTTTGGCCCGATCACGATCTCTCATTCTGGGGTAACGTAAATTACCCTAATCCTGGATATCCCAATGTAGCAGCAAAGACAGGTACTACGGAAGACTTCAAAGATAACTGGACCCTTGGTTACACTACGAGAGTTGTGGTAGGAGTTTGGG
>VBHI01000129.1 GCA_005881495.1 Chloroflexota bacterium | reverse complement strand
CATATGCTTCTGCTTGATATTGCCCAGCAAGTATTTCGGTTCGACAAAGTGGTCACAGGAGTAGAGGTCTCCGTTATGCTCCAACGCTAAGGCATTGCCGCAGGTCTCCGAAAAAATGCACAAGGCTGGTGGTGCGCCATACCAGGAGGCCAGCGCCGCATCAAACATCTGTACAAAGACGGTGCCGACATCACGGCGCACCCACTCATCAAAGATCGTGATCAGAAAGGTGCCCCATTGCTCTGACGTTACTGAGCGTTCGGACACCTGGTTGCCCTCCTGAAAGCCAATTTCTCCCTGTTCATTGATACGCTCCACAATCGGGATGAACTGCATGAAGTGCGTGCAGACCTCGTCGCGCAAGAAGCGGTACACTTCCAGCGGATGATCGGCATTGGCAGCGTTGACGGTCGTCAAGATGTTGAACTCCACCTGGTGCGCTTGCAAGAGCTGTGCGGCACGCAGCACCTTGTGGAAGGTCGGCGCGCCGCCTTTATCCACACGGTAGGTATCATGCATGGCTTGCGGGCCATCCAGACTCAGCCCGATCAAGAAGTTCTGTTCGCGGAAGAAGTCGCACCAGGCCACATTCAAGAGGATGCCGTTGGTCTGCATCGTATGCTGGACAGAAACGCCTGGACGAGCGTATTGTTTGACGTAGTCCATCGCGCGCTTGAAGAAGTCCAGCCCCATCAAGGTAGGTTCGCCACCTTGCCAGGCAATCGTCACTTCTGGGGCACGCTGCGATTCAAGCGACTGGCGGATGTAGGTTTCGAGGGTCTCATCGCTCATACGAAAGCGGCTGTTGGGGTAGAGCTTCTCCTTCGACAGGAAAAAGCAATAGGTGCAATCGAGGTTGCAGGTGGCGCCAGAAGGTTTGGCCAGGACATGAAAGGAGGATGGTGCGTTCTTTGGCCACGTAGCAGGTAGACTCGGCATGGTATCAGGTACTGCCTGTGTCGGTATCAATGGGATGATCTTCGATATTTGCATGTGCTTAGCTCTATGGCTACCTTTCTACAGGCCTCAAGGACATTGTCCAGCAAGAGCCTCTTCTAGTTCATTGGTTGTAGTAGCATCAGTAGAGGTGGGTCAGCTTTTGTCCATCATGCTGCAATCCTGTCGTAGCTGGCAAAGTCGTGAACCTCTGTCACTAGTGTACTGGCTTTGGAGCGAAAGCACATCTTCATAACACGCTATTTTGTTCGCATGAACAGCACCGGAAGTGGTCAGCTTACCTAGTGCAAACACACTATGCCACCCATACAGTGCGTTTTTTCCCTATTCGCTGGCGCACAATAATAGCGTGTTCTGAAGATGCGCGATTGTCCCCAAACGGATATACTGCTAACAGCGATGAATTGTTCTTCCGCGGATAGCAGTTGTACCTATCTTTCTATGATTAGGAGGTATCGATTATGGGTTGTCTTTTTGCCATACTTGCGGTCAGTTTCCCGCGACTGGCCTTGTTCTTCATCTGGTTGTTCACCCCGTTAGTCTACCGCGCATTTGACACGTTCATTGTGCCGCTGCTCGGTATTATCTTCTTGCCGTTTACCACCTTGATGTATGTCCTCGCATATATCCCCGGTGTCGGCTTGACCGGGTGGGGCTGGTTCTGGGTGATCCTGGGAGTCTTTCTCGACATGGGGGCGTATGGAAGCAGTGCGGCTATGAATCGCAGGCGCATGCCTGGCTACAGTAGTATAAATTAATGAATACCCATCAATGGAAGAAAGGATAATTGACATATGGGCAACGTCTTAGGTCAAATTCTGGCCCCAGCCATTGGCGTCGCGCTCAGTCCGCTGCCAATCGTCGCCGTCATTCTCATGCTCTTTACCAGGCAGGCGCGCACCAACAGCCTCGCGTTTTTGCTCGGCTGGATCCTGGGTTTGGCGGTCGTGGGCGGAATCGTCCTGGTGCTGGTCAACGCGGGGCGCCTGTCACTCGGAGCAAGCACCGAATCTACATTCTCGGCTATACTCAAACTCGTGCTGGGTGTCCTGCTCCTCTTTGGCGCACTGCGGCAGTGGCAGAACCGCCCTAAGGAAGGCGAAGAAGCCAGGATGCCTAAATGGATGGCCGCGATTGATTCCTTCACTGCCGGGCGCGCGCTCGGTCTCGCCGCGCTCTTGTCAGGCGTGAATCCCAAAAACCTCGCGCTCAATCTCGTTGCAGCGACGACCATCGCCGGAGCTGGTTTGGCGACCTCGCAGCAGGTGATTGCATTGATCGTCTTTATCGTGCTGGCAAGTGTATCCATCGCTGCGCCGGTCTTATATTACCTGATCGCGGGAGCGAGCGCAGAAAAGACGCTCAACGGTTGGAAGGCATGGCTCATCGCCAATAACGGCGCGGTGATGGCAGTGCTGTTCCTGATCTTTGGCGTCAAGCTGATTGGCGATGGGATTGGCGTCTTGTTCGGGTAGAAGGAATATCTCATGCCTGAAATGTCCGAGGCAAGTCTGCAATATCAGCAGTTGGAGGAACGTGAGGGGCAGAGCCATACTCGTACACGCATCTCACCATACGGCTGGGTCTTGCTCGCACATCCCGTGTCTTACCGGCTGGGGCACTGCTGATCCTGGGCGCCATCTTCCTCTTCCTGGCGGTGACAATTCCATCAACGCTGGGAGCCGTCACGTTCTTCATCCTTGCAGCGACAGTAGGAGCTGCTATTCCCCTGCTGGCCGCCATCGTGCTGGACGTGACGCCGCAAGCGCACCGCGGGTTCTTCCAGGGGGTCATCGTGGCTCTTGCCTCGTTGCCCGGTTTTCTTGCCCCTTTCGTGACCGGGCTCCTGGTTCAGGGGGCAGTAAACGATGCCATCCAGGGATTACACAATGCGTACCTGTTGGCTGCCCTGTTGCTTCTGGTCAGTGGCGTGCTATTCACAACAGTCGTGAGACCAGACGAGGCCATCCGTACAGGGAACCCTGTCATGCTGAGCACATTCGCTACGCTCAGTGTAAACTCAGCGAAGCATCTTGAGGCGCATTGAGAGAGACCCTTCGCTGCACTCAGAGCTTGCCCTGAACGAAGTGAATGGGGTGACAAGGGAACCCTATCTGGGCGCATCAGATGGATACGCTTTGCAGCAGCGCAAAAAAATAGTGTGTTTTGAAGCTGTATTGCTGATCCCTGTAAGCTATAATAGGAGCAGAGATTGACGTGCTTTCCGTCAGGAAAAGTGACACTGTGAATGACCAGAACCTGTCATGTCCTGGACCATAGCACAACCATTCGGAGGAAGCAATGAAACAACAACAAGTTACCTTGACGCGTCAAGCCCTCAAGACGCCGCGCGCCGCAGCGGTCGCAGGGATCATCTTTGCGGTGTTGTTCACGACCAGTATAGTGCTCATCAGGCTCGCCATCCCCGAGGAATTGAGTGGGACGGCTACCGCCGCATGGTTCATGGGCGTGGTGCGCGATCGCCTGGGAAAATTGGAAGACCAATTCTTTTCGACCGTCTTCTTTGGCAGCGGGTTACTTTTTCTTGCGATGATATTTGCCTCCGCTGCGGTCGCGGGCGGTATCATTAGCAGCTATGCCCTCGAACCGGACACGTTAACGAAGAGCGGCGTCATTGTCTTTGGGCGCGCGGCTATGTACACGATCATGAAAGTGTATGCCATTCGCATGGCGGGCGTGTTCATGATTTCGTTGGGCACCATCTGGATGCGTACCCGCGTGATGCCGCGTTTGTTTGTGTTCCTCACCTACGCTGTGGCGTTGCTGCTGCTGGTGAGCAGCGACTTCACATCTTGGTTGATTCTGGTCTTTCCGGCATGGGTGTTTGTGATCAGCATATTCATCCTGATCGTCAGTCTGCGTGGTGAGCAAGCCGAAGCCGAGGGTGTGATTGGCTCTAACGAAACATTATGAACGAGATCGAACCCAAAATGAGGAAGTTCGATCCTTACGCCTGGACACTCGTAATGTGCAAGTGTTATTCTCGGCTAAGATACGCAAGTGGATGACCAGATACTGCCTGGTCATCCACCTGCTACAAGAGCAGCGTGTGATGTTCTCTGCCGTACTCTCCGAAGTCCGCGCGGAGCTTATCTTCTTGCTCTTTGGACAGGTTGGTCTGAATGATCTCGAACTGCTGACCCTTGACCGCCTCAGCAACCTTGTCTACCGCGGCCCCGCTCTCCAACAAGAACAAGGCCGAGGTGCCTGGCGTGATCTTGGCACGCACCTGGTTAATGAAATCCTCGTCGATCCCATAGTGAGCAAAATGTCCCATGAGAGCACCCATCGCGGCGCCTATCGCCAGGCCGAGGAACGGGATAAAGAACAGCAAGCCGAACAGCATGCCCCAGAACGCACCACCCAACGCGCCAGCCCCGGTCATGTCGCTGAGCTGTTTGGTCTTAGGTTTCTTGGCTCCGGCAGGCCAGGTGAGGATGGCCCCATCTTCAATCTGGATCAACTGCTGCTTTTGCAGACTGGCTAAAGTGGACAGCATCGTCTGGGCCCCCTCAGCCGTAGGAAACTTAAAGACGACTAACGTTGCCATGGGTATGTACTCCTTTCAAGTTGGATGTATCAAATGTAGATCGGGTCCAGAGGATATGCCCTCTGGAGTGGTACCTGTTCTGTTCTATAAACAGACTCGTGTGAAGTGCACCTCCTTAGTATACTGGCGTAAGGACGAAAACACATCATCAGAACACGCTATTTTGTTCGCATGAACAGCACCGGAAGTGGTCAACTTAGGTAGTGCAAACGCACTACCCGTCCTGAGGGTGTCGGGCGCCAATCGCTCGCAATAGCGCGCAAAACAAGCGTGTCTAAAGATGTAATACACATTTGATACTCTATGGAGGCCGATGTGTAAGGGGGAAGAAACCGACTCAGATCAAGGAACAATGAGACGTTCATCTTCTTTTTCGCTTAACACTGCAACTTCATGCAGTGTCAAGCCATACCAGCGAGGTCTTTTCTTGCCGTTTGAATGGTAACCTCGCTCAGTCAACTCAACGCGGAACTGACCAAGCAGTGCGGGGTGTGGAGTCTCATGTGTTGTAGCTATCCAGAAAGCTCGAAACGCAGGGAAAAGAGTTCTATCTGAGATATTCACGTTGGTTCCAAGCCTACAGTACCGCCTGATAAAGTGATCAACCATGTCAGAGAAATCTGGCAGCACATCTTGATTCATAGCTCTCAGATTCATCGTTCTGCTCCCTTAGTCATGAATGTAATTTCGATCTTTACGCCTGGACACTCGTAATGTGCAACTGTGCTGTCAAGACAGCGCGTAGGAATGGTTTGGCTCGATGGAATTGGGTTTTTACTGTCGAAACTGGCATGTTGAGGGCCTGTCCGATCTCAGAGAAATTCAGTTGTTCTCCATAGTAAAGCAAAACGACCGAGCGGTATTTGTGAGGTAACGCCTGGATCGCACGCTGTATATCTTGTTGTAGGTCATGACGCTCAGCGAGTTCTTCTGGCGTGGGACTCGTATCAGGTGTGGCGATCAACGATGCCGCCTTATCCTCCTCATTTCCCGTCTCTACCTCAGAAAAAGAGAGAAGGCGCTTGCGACGCAGGAGGTCCAGGCTGCGATTACGTGCAACGGTGAAGAGCCATGGCTTGATGTGCAGATGCGGACGGAGCGTGGCTAGGGAGAGGTAGAGTTGGAGCCAGACCTGTTGCATGACATCATGCGCTTCGTGATACTCGCCCACATAGTGGTAGATCAGAGCAAAAAGCGACTTCTTATACCGGCTTACCAGCGCTTCGAATGCTTCCTGATTACCTGCGAGTGCTTGCTGAACCAGGACGCTGTCAGAAGTTTCTGGATCCTGTGTATGCCTCTGTCCCTGTGTTTCCACGGATCTTATTCCTAATAGTTTTGCTCAGTGCTGTTGCTCTGTACTTTTTCTGCTCTCCCAATAAGTGTCAGGGAGAGTGGGGAATGACCAGGCAGTATCTTGCCATCCCTTATGCACTCTAGCTCGTCGCCTACTGCATCTGCGCTTGCATGCGCGTACGTTCTGCAATCTCATACTGTGAACCGCGCTTGGCCGGTAAGATTGCACCGATGAGAATGAAAACTATTACAAAGCCAACGAACAAACCATCTAGATATTACACGCCGGTTTGGGCTTGCACGCGCCCTTCTTTGATGGCGGCAAGCAGAGCGGCATGGTCGCGTTCGGCCTGGTCGGCATAGGCCTCGGAGAAGTCAGCGATGGCCTGGTCGAATGTATCCTTGCTACCCAGGTAACCGCTGATCTGTGCCGGGTCGCTGGTGCGCGCGTGCGCTCGCGCCAGGGTTGTCGCGCATAACTCGACGTACAGGGTAAAGCCTACCGGGACCATCGTCTCGACCTCCGCCGAGAACTTCATGTCGCGCAACTGTCGCGCATAGTAGTCTATGCCATTGAAGGTAGACCAGCTCAGGAAGATATCGCTGGCTGCCTGCATCATGTGCTGTCCTACCACCACCCGCTCCCCGTGGTTCTGATAGGGACTCGCCCCCACGTACGGCTCGAGCACCGACGCCGATGCCTCCTTGAGCTGCATGATCAACGGGTCATCACCTTCTGCTCCCCCTAAACACAACATGATGGCGCAGCGCGTGCCCACACTACCCACTCCTACCACTTTCTGCGCGAGGTCAACCCCACGGTACCGCATGGCAATGATGCGCCGCTCCTCCGGCAAGGAATCCAGGAATCCTCTCACCATCGCTCTCCACTCCCCGGTATCCAGGTTGTTCTTGCTGGTGTCCAGCGGGTCGTAGTGAAAGATCAAGGGCGGCTCATCCTTGATGTGATACTGGCCATTCACGGCCTCGGCCAGCTTCGGGAATGTTTCGATGCGGGTGCGTTTGCTTGCTTTTGCCGACGCTTGTTCCATGCGTTTTTGGACCCTTTTGGCGCCTGCCATGCCACGTGCCATCGCCAGAATGGCCTCCACCTCGATGTGGTAGTACCAGACATCCAGGTGGTTCATCAGGGCAAAGCGCTGCATATTCTCACGGTAACTTTGCACGCACCTCAACACCGCCTGCCTGCTCTCCTGGGCGGTGTAGCCGTTCTGCCGACCAGCTATGACCACGCTGGCCGCCAGCCGCTTGACATCCCATTCCCAGGGACCTGCCAGGGTCTCGTCGAAGTCGTTCACATCGAAAACCTGCCTGCGCTCGGGGGAGGCAAAGACGCCAAAGTTGCTGAGATGGGCATCACCACAGAGCTGAGCCTGGATGCCTGAAACGGGCGTCTTCGCCAGGTCGGCAGCCATGATGTCGGCTGTTCCGCGATAGAACGCGAACGCTGACAGCGACATGCGTCCAAAGCGAATGGGCACAAGGTGTTGGAGTCGTGTCTTATTGGACTCTTCTAACATACTGATGGGATCGGGACGCTGGGGATCTGGCGCCCATTCTGCATGGCTGGAACGGGGCGCTTTGCTCCGCAATGCCTTGCCGGCAGCGTAGCGTTCAGCTCGTGTTGACAAATCCCGCGTCCATTCAGTCGGTATGCTAGATGGATTGGTTGTGGTAGTCATAAGACTCCTCCTCTTTCTGTTGTCTCTGACGAACATACATTCATCACTGTTATTGGTATATGTTCTAGTGGACGAAAACTCATCCTGAAAACGCACTCCTTTATCCCCGCGCCTATGATGCAGTAGCCTCTTTGCCTGGATCAACCGATCCTTCTGCCGCAGGTGTCTCCTCTGAAGGAGTCGGTTTCTCTGCTTCAACGACTTCCGACGAGGCAGTCGTTGCTTCCTTTTTGAGTGGCACTTCCGAAACGATCTTTGTTCCTGTTACCTGACCGACATCAGCCACTTTATAAGAGGCGTATAAAACGCGCAGGGATGGGAAATGTCCAGTGCGTACAAACTGCCAACAGACCCACATAAGCAGCACCAGGCCTAAGGCGAAGATGATGAAAAGCAGTGTTAGAGACACCGTGCCTACATCAATCAGTGCTCTGGTTGGCTTTGACGAACCAACTTCACTCATAAAAAGAACCTCCAAACCGGGAATACTCCGTACAATACACTCAAACGGCCTGATGATGATCTAGCAACGAGTATGGGCATACACTGATGGGTCGCATAGAAGACTCATACATAGAGGCCAAAAATCGTCCATGTGAGACATGAACCGCGAGATGGCATCACAGCAATGCAATGCCAATCTCGTGCTTACAGGCGAGACCTATGTCCCAGTAACCTGCGTCCTGGTGCCTATTGCCTTGCCATGACCAGTCGCATCTCAGCTTCGGAGTCCTTGATCAGGTCTCCGCTCACTTCCACGGTCACTCCGTAGATCTTGCCGGTGAACTTGAACGGCGACGCGTACTCAGGCGTCACCGGTAAGCCAGGGTTGGCGCCGCACGTCAGGCCACCCGGGTTGAAGATGACTGGCGTGGTATATGGGATATCGGCGTCTCCGACCAGTCTGCCATCGATATAAAGTTGGCCTCGCCCCGCCGTGCCTTTGCCATGTGGGATGTCAGGATTACCGGTTGGCTCGAACTCGAAGCGCAACAGGTGGCGGCCCTGCGGCACCGTTTCCTGTGACGCAACAGAAAAGATAGCCCTGCTGACGTAGTTGTGGGCATACCTGAGCTTGCCGTCCTTGACGTAGAATGCAAAGCCACCCGCACCCGTCCCCTGGCAGAGCAGCACACCTTCCGCGCCTCCGCTGGGGATCTCGACATCGGCGGTGATGCTGTGCGGGCGGTTGAGCACGTGGACTGCCCCGAACCACGGCACGGTCTGCGTGTCCTGGAAGTAGGTATAGCTGATACGGTCTTTCGTGAGCTGCGGGCGCTCATTGAGAAGCCGCTGCACCGCACTCCCATCAATGGGCAGCACTTTGTACTTGCCTGCCTCCACGTACCAGGTCGCGATCATATTGATCACCTTCTCACGGTTGTCAGCCGCGACGTTGTGGTTTTCCGAGATATCCTCGGCGACGTGGTAGAGTTCCCAGCCATGGGCGTCCAGCTCGGCCAGCGTCTCGGCTGAGATGGGTGCGCCGAAGCCTTTGCCCGCTTCGGTGAAGGAGGGACCAGGCCATGGGCAGACGGCCCGCCAGCCATCGTGGTAGAGCGAGCGATGGCCGAACATCTCGAAGTACTGCGTCTGGTGCCTCGTGGGCGCGTCGGCATCGTCGAAGCTCTGGGCGAAGCTGACACCCTCAATGGGTGATTGAGTCACGCCCTTGATGGTCGGCGGCGGCTCGATGCCCAGTACGTCCAGTACCGTTGGCAGCATGTCGATGGCGTGGGCGTACTGCGTGCGGATCTCGCCCTTCGCTTTGATGCCACTGGGCCAGTGGACGATGAACGGGTCGCTGACGCCGCCACGATAGGTCTCACGCTTCCAGCGACGGAAGGGGGTATTGCCGGCCCAGGTCCAGCCCCAGGCGTAGTGGTTGAAGGTCTCCGGCCCGCCCAGCTTGTCCAGCTTCGCCAGGCTCTCCTGGAGCGTTTCCTGCGCGTTGTTGAAGAACTGGATCTCGTTGGTGGTGCCGGTGGGGCCGCCCTCGGCGCTGGCCCCGTTGTCGGAGATGAGCATGATCAGCGTGTTGTCGAACGCGCCGGTGCTCTTCAGGGAGTCGAGCAGGCGGCCAATGTGGTAGTCGGTGTGCGTCAGGAAACCGGCGAAGACCTCCATCATGCGGGCGTAGAGCTTTTTCTGCTCTGGGGAGAGTGTCTCCCAGTCTGGCACATCCGGGTCATGCCGCGAGAGTTCGGCACCCTCCGGCACGATGCCCAGTTCTTTCTGGCGGGCGAAGACCCTCTCGCGGTAGGCATCCCAGCCGTCGTCAAACATGCCCTGGTACTTGTCCGCCCACTCCTTGGGCACGTGATGGGGCGCGTGCATGGCACCGGTGCAGAAGTGCAGGTAAAACGGTTTGTCCGGTGCAACCTGCTTGGCATCGGCGATGAACTGGATCGCTTTGTCGGCCAGGTCCTCGTTCAGGTGATAGCCCTCTTCTGGGGACTTTGGCGGCTCGACCTGGTGGTTGTCGTACACCAGGTCGGGGTAGTACTGGTGGGTATCGCCGCCCAGGAAGCCGTAGTAGCGCTCGAAGCCGCGTCCCAAAGGCCAACGATCGTAGGGACCAGCGGCGGACTCCAGGTTGGAGGGAATCAGGTGATACTTGCCGATCATGTAGGTGTTGTAGCCTTGCGTCAGCAGCATCTCCGAGAGGAAGCCGTTCTCGAAGGGAACGTTACCGTCGTAGCCGGGGTAGCCGGTAGAGAGCTCAGTGATAGCAGCCATGGCGTTGGAGTGGTGGTTGCGCCCGGTGATGACACACGCACGCGTCGGTGAACAGAGCGCCGTGGTGTGCATATTGGTGTAGCGCAGGCCACCCGCCGCCAGGCTGTCCAGGTTGGGCGTCTCGATGGGGCTGCCATAACAGCCGAGCTGGCCGTACCCCGTGTCATCCAGCACGATAAATAGCACGTTTGGGGTCCCTTCCCTGGCGCGCGTGGGTGCGGGCCAGGCGGGGCTGGACTGGTCAGTTGTCAGCCCAATCACGCCGGGAAATGTCGTTCCGGGTTTGTACTCTTTGATTGCCATAT
>VBHI01000128.1 GCA_005881495.1 Chloroflexota bacterium | reverse complement strand
CGATCTACTTGCAGAATGTGCGTGGGTTGAGTGCCTACCAGGCTGGGTTGCTCTTACTGCCTCAGGCATTTGCCTCGATGGTGGCAGCGCTGGTGGGAGGTCGCCTGGTGGATAGATTCGGCGTCCGTCCTGTCGTAATCCCCGGTCTGGTCATTCTGTGTGTGGCGCTCTGGCTGTTTACCTCGATCAGTCTCACCACCCCTTATGGGACAATCCAGCTCTGGCTGATCTTGCGTAGCTTCTCGCTTGGCTTCTGCTTTCAGCCATTATTTGTCTCAGCGCTCTCGGGGTTTAAAAACCGCATGTTGCCACAGGCCACAACAGTCAGTACCACGGTGCGCTTTGTTATCAGTTCGTTTGCCGTGGCCGTAATGGCGACCCTGGTACAGTCCCAGACGGCAATCCATTACAAGCACCTTGCTGAAATGGTCACGCCATCTTCACTGCTTGGACAACTCGTGCCGCGTTTGCAAGCTCTTTTCGAGCTACATGGAGCATCACCAAGTGCAGCATATGCGGCAGCGATCCTGGCGATAAGCGGGCTGTTGCGACGAGAGGCAACTGTCCTCGCGATGCAAGACTCCTTCCGCTTAAGTCTAGTCCTGGCCCTGTTAGCGATCGTCGCCGCGTTCTTTGTGCGCTACCGCAAGCCGCAAGCTGCCGCTGTGGAAGAGAAGAGAGCCGTCACTGAACCAGCGCTAGAAGAGGAAGCAGCGGCACTGGGAGAGGCGAAGCTGGCGGTGTAAGGGTTGCACCGTTTGGTAGGGAGAGCCACATATATGTGTGCTCTCCCTACAAGATTCCATGCAGCAAAGGTATTCAAACTTCTTAAAATGGTTCCTTGATCTTGCGCTACTACCAAATATGACATGCATACGCTTGTCTTAAACAAGACTCAATACCCACTGTTTGTGCCAACAAAGAAAAACTTGTTCTCGCGGACATCCGTGATTAACCCCGGCCCTCTCTTTCACTATCCCTTTTAGCAGGTGAATAGCGCTCGTGGTTTGTGCGTGGAAAGTAGGCGAACCGCACGTTTATTTTGTATAATGTATTAGAACACAAGTTCTAAGAAATTTCTGGCTGAGTCTTGCCAAGCTACGACTTTGATCGCGCGGGACATAGAGAGGATGCGGGAAGATGCTTACCATACGCACACAACAGGGCAGGCTCATCGAGATCCTGCTCCAGTCCGAGCTGTGCGATCCAGTGAATATGGGAGAATACGTGCGGGCCTATTGCCACCTCCACGGCAGCGACCACCAGCGTTCCCTATCTATCAACACTGCAAACGGCTGGGGACACTGTTTCAATGCGGCCTGCAACGCGACTGTACTGGTCGCAGAATGGAATCCCGGCGTGGCGAAGCGACTCATTCACTTACATTACCGGGGACTCTCTCCAGGATTCTCTGCATCACATCAGTCCCTTCATAAGCGACCACCATTGGCGTCTCAGCCTATGTTGATCCATCCCGCGAAAACGCCACGGCGGTGGCAGCAGGCTGAACTGGTCGCGCTCCAATCAGTGGACGAGCAGATGCGTGCGGCGCTGGCATATACTAAACGTGCGCGTGCCTATCTCAACGAACGCGGCATCCCGCTCGAGGTGGCACAGATGGCTGGTGTCTGCTACCTCCCGCCAGCGCTGCTCAAGAGAGCGGAACTACAAGCGCAACGAGAAGCCTTGAGCCGGTGGACAGAGCGCATCTTGTTTCCGCTAACCTCTCCTGCCGGCAAGGGATATATCGGGCGATCACTCTGGCACTGGCAGCCGGGTATGGACGAAAACGCGCACAAGTCTCTGCTGGATCAGCCTGGTAAGCCCAGGCGGTGGATCAAGACCAACCCGGCTGGCTGGTTCGGACTTGATCTCGATCAGCTTGCTGGCTGCCTCATCCTGGTGGAGGGGGCATTTGATCGACTCGCGCTGCTTGCTGCGGGTTTCCAGACAACAGAGGTCGTGGCGTTGGTAGGTACATCTCTCCAGGTCGATTGGTTCCCTCACCAGGTAAAATCAGTCGTGCTCGCGCTCGATAGCGATACAGGGGGACTGGATGCCATGCACAGGCTGGCAGAGTGTTTAGCCAGGTCTGGCCTCTGCGTCAGCCTCTGCCCACCACTTCAGGACGGGTGGGGCAAAGATTGGAGCGAGCGTTGGAGGCGTATTGGGCATCAGAGCCTGCGACCAATCTATGAAGTATACACTGAACTGGCGCACCCGGCCTGAGGCTCTTCAGCGCATTTGGCCATCTGCGCCAGACGACCTTTCCCTCATTGGAGGCCCAGGTCGGAAGCCCCGGGATCGGCGTTTTCCCTGCGTGGTGATTCGTGTTTGTTGCACTTGTCGCACTTGTCGCACTTGTCGCGGTTGTAGCAGTTGCTCCAGTTTCCTTAGGTTGTGAATTGGATGCTTGTTGAGAAGCGTGTGCCATCATAAAGAGCAGCAGTACGCAGGCGAAACAGGAATGCTATAGCCCCGCGAAAGCGTTAAAGTAAAGAGAAACAATCCTTTCAGGTCTTTTGCAACGAGAGGATCGCGAAGTGGTAGTGTCCACGCTCAAACACTATTTGGCAAATAGCACAAACTAGGGAAAGTAAAGAGGAGAACTATTGTGACACAAACAGAAAACCCGCAGCAATTTATAAAGCTCCTGCGCAGCTTGCGCGCAGTGCGCCAGTTTCGCCCAGATGCGATACCACCGGAAGTGATCGATGCAGTGCTCGATGTGGCGCGCTGGTCTGGCAGCGCCGGCAACCGCCAGCACTGGGAGCTCGTCGTAATACGAGATAGAGAGACACTGCGGGCGCTGGCACGGTGTGAGGGCTACGCGGCGCACCTGGCAGGCGCAGCGCTGGGAATCGTCCTGGTGATGGCTGGGGAGCCAGGTATTGCTGAACAGGAGACCTATGACGAGGGGAGGTTGAGCGAGCGCATCATGCTGGCTGCCGAGGCGTATGGCGTTGGTTCCTGCATTGGTTGGCTCAAAGGGCAAGGAAGGACGGATGCGAAAGCGCTGCTCGGTATACCGCAGGAGCGCCTGGTGCGTACGGCTATATCGCTTGGCTATCCCGATGAGGAAGCCCGGCGTGCGCGTCCCAAAGCTGCTCGTGCTCGTAAGCCCCTGTCCGAGATAGTTCATTTCGAGCGCTATTCGCCGGTAGTATGATTACCGCAGCAACGTGAAACTTGCGCGTGGCAAGTGGATTGAGTGGCACGCGGATAGAGGTATGGGCGAGACGAGAAAGATAGGTCGGGCGTGTTGCAAGCACAACTAATCGCGCTCTCCTGTGGGGTAAGTATCGGTATCCTCAGCAATCTTCTTCGGCTTCCTGGGCATTGGCTGCGCGTCTTCCGGCACATCCTCTATCAGCTCGGTCACGGGAACGCCGAGAACTTTCGCTATTTTATCCAGCGTATTCAGCGACGCGTTATGGCGCGGGTCATGCCAGATCGCCTGGATCGTTTTGAGATTGATGTCTGCGGCCCTCTGTAACCTGGCCATCGTAAAGCCTTTGGCCTGTGCAACTTCTTTTACGCGCAAGCGTCTCATGTTTCTCTGTCCTTTGCTAATCAGTGTTCCAATGATACTAAACATGACCACTTGACACAATCCCACTGTAATGGTATCTATTATATTAGATACCTACCTATTGGGTACCTATAAAGCGGTATGCTTCGTCATACCGGATTGGCAAGGCAGGGGGACTGATTATGAGCGAGATTGCGCGACTGCGTAAGCAGATTGAACTTGAGTGCGAAGCCATGCGGCTGGCGCTGCACGGGTATGCCGCCGTCGCTTCTCACAAGGCCATTGAGCAGAAGTACAACTCCCTGGGGCAGCACCACGAGGCTCTAGAACAGCTCGTGGGAAAAGAGGAGGCGAACAGTATCATTATTGAGACTTATTTGAGGGTTGTGGGGTAGGTTTGTGATTATATTGCAAAAGCCGTTGGGAATTGACACAGCGCCGGCCTTTTCTGGTATTGTGACCCAAAGGTGAGGATTATCTAATCAAAAACGGTTACAATATATCTAAGTGGCTATACTTTCGGGATGCTTCGTTGGATACCAATATACAAGCGTTTGGCGCGTCCCGGTGACTCTATCAAGAAGGGACCCGCTATGGAGCAAATTGCAGATCAGACTTTCAGGCGTGCTATCGAGGAGATGATGTTGGCCTTCTCAACCGAGAGCGACACGCCGGACCCCGCTGTGTTTATTGCCCGCCTGAGCGACCTGGCCCGCTCGAACTCCTTTCTCTGGGTAGAAGCGAGCCTTCAGGTGCAGGAGCGTTACAGCCGTATTGCCCCTGCCACCCAGGAGTTGTCGCGCACACTGGTACTGGCAACTCTCGCGGCGGATATCTCTGTCGGGTATATCTCTCTCCGAGAACGAGCGCGCTGGTGGCCAAACTTCGTTCGATCGAGAGATTGGGAGCTACAGCATCAGCGCAGTGCCAACCGGTTGCTGGACACATCGGCTTCGCTCGGCGGCGCGCTGATCAAAGCCGGTCAGTTTGCTTCGACACGGCCTGATCTGCTTCCCGCTGCCTACATTCACACGCTCGCAGCGCTCCAGGATCGCATGCCGCCGCATACATGGCCGACGATTGAGGAGGCGATCACACAGGAACTTGGGCGGAGTCCGCAGGACGTGTTCGATTGGATTGAGCAAGGACCGGTCGCGGCCGCTTCTATCGCGCAGGTACACCGGGCACAGCTGCGTGACGGTCGCGAGGTGGCCATCAAGATTCAGTATCCAGAAGTCGCGAATCTTGTAACTGTCGATCTGTCGGTGTTGGAAACGGTCGCTGCGGCCATTGCTCGTCTCACGCCCTCTATCCAACTGCAACCTATTGTCGATTACCTGAAGGGGACGCTCCCGATGGAACTCGACTTCCGGCGCGAAGCAACAGCAATGACAGAGCTACGGACCGCGCTGCAGCATCGAGAAGATGTAGTGGTTCCCGAGGTCATCGCGGAGCTAAGTACCGAACGCATGATTGTCATGGAATTTTTCGAGGGGGTCAAGATTACCGACCGTGAAGCTATGTTGCAGCGGGGCATCTCTCCCCCTATGGTGGCCCAGATACTCAACAATCGTTACGCCGAGCAGATGCTGCAACTGGGTGTGTTGCACGCTGACCCCCATCCCGGCAATCTGTTCGTGCAACCCGGGCCGCGATTGGTACTGCTGGACCATGGCCTCACTGTGCGCCTGCAGCCCTCGCTCGTCCACGCGCTGGGTGAGATGGTGAGGGCACTGGCAGCCGGTGATTTCGACGCGCTGACCAGGGCGCTGGCAGAGGCCGGGCTTCAGTTCAATGAGGAGCTGGATGTTGCCACCCTCCTGCAACTCGTTGGTGTGCTGCTCGGTGAGGAGGGGACCAGCGACGTTTTGGATGTCGGGTCACGATTGAGCAAGAGCATTGGCTCCATTCCTGTAGATCTCCTCCTGGTGGGACGTGCGCTCGGGCTGCTCGATGGCATCACAAAGCAGCTGGACCCAGAACTGAATACCATGGAGATTGTCGCACGCTACATTTAACTGCGTTTTTTGGAGTATGGCGAGGTTAAATAGAGTACTATGCAGGGTGCATAATAAAGCGGTCATCCATTGCTGGATAACCGCTCATTCTTAACATCATTGTTAGTTAATGTGTGCTACGTCGAAGGCTTTAATCAAGGATTGTAATGCTTCCCTAGTTGCATCCACAACAGAGTGTGCTTTCCCAGTGATGCCTAAGCATTGCCAGGTGTACTCATCACTATCAAGTTCACCCTGCTTTGTGATGGTGATAGAAAGAGGTAAATCCTCCAACATTGCCGTCATTTCTCGCTCAATTTCCCACTTAGCAAGATCTGAGGCCTTAACAAGTTGTGTATCTCTCTCAAGGCACCAGATGCATTCACAATAGGAACCATGCTCGTGCAAGCCATTCAAGTTTTGTGTGTCTTGTTTCAACTGCTTTAAATCGGTCATTCTTATCTTTCTCACTCTCTATATCACTGCAAAGAGCCAGAGATAATCCAGCCCTCAGCTACAACAACAAACCCTTTGGTAGTACGACAGTACTTTCTGGGTCGTCGATCAGCACCGATCGAGAAGTGTTCCTCAGCTCCGGGCAATAAAAAACACCCAGATTATCACGGCCCTGGATGTTATTTTGTATCTTCTTTGATAGCGTTTTCTTCAGGTTACTCTGCTAGTTTACCATAGTGTTTAAATATTTGCAAACTGAGCATTTAACCCTTCGCAATTTTTTAGATGCAGCGAAGTCAGCACATAAACAAGCAAAGAAGGAGCATTTCCTCTCCATGCCGCAAGGCAGGGAGGAAATGCTCCTTCTCCTGATACAGGCGTCAAGCTCCCTTTTTGTGTGCTTAGTACGAGGGAACGTGTACTGTAGCAGTCAGTGATGCTACTGCTGCCGCGGTCCATTTGTAGCTTCCAACCGCTCGCGCATCTGGTCGAAGGTAGTTGCATCGATCTCACCGCGCGCATACCTCTGGCGGAGTATGTCCAGTGCGGAAGGTTGAGCTGGCGGCGTTCCATACTGGTGGTAAGGCCAATTGTAGTAAGGCGCATGCCGGTGTCTGGCCCAGCGCAAAATGCTCACGATGAGGAGCGCCAGGATGACGATCCAGAAAATCTTGCCAAGCAACAAAAACGGTAGCAAGAACAAAAAGCCGTGTCCAAATCCCCAAAACATGGGAATCCTCTCTTTCTCTGAGTTTACTCTCGATGTCGTGGCAATATGCACTGCTTCTGGCAATTTCTCATGATGTTGCCTGATACGTTGTTGTGCGATGTCACCACGGCTCTAATCTGTTCTATGAACGATACGATATATCGTTTTACTTATTTAAACAATGCGATACATCGTTATATTCCTATATACGATATGTTGCGTCGTTGGTTGCAGTACAGACTGACCAAGGAAGTCATCTTGATTCACGGTGAGTCACTGGCTTTGGTATGAGGCTTCTGAACTCCTTCTGGTTATCCTGCTCCCCAGACCTGCACCGTGTTATCATTGCTCGCCAAGGCGATACGGGTCCCATCAGACGACCAGGACACTTGATTTACCCTATCCGAATGCCCTTTGTAGACAAAGATCAGACTGGCATCTGCTGCATTCCAGACCTGCACCGTTCCATCATCACCACCTGAAGCGAGCTTTTGACTATCAGGCGACCAGGTTACTGACCTGACGATGTTTGTATGCCCACGGAAGGTAGAGAGAGTATTTCCGTTGGTCGCGTTCCAGACCTGCACCGTTCCATCATCACTCCCCGATGCAAGGTACTTGCCATCAGGCGACCAGGTCACCGACCATACAATTTTGGAGTGGCCCTGGTAGGGGAAGAGAGTCTGCCAGCCGCCGACCTCCAGCACCTGCACGCTATTATCAATCGCCGCGGCGATGCGCTGGCTGTCGAGCGACCAGGCCACCGCATAGACATCAGATTGCGCTGTGTAGTACGTTACTGCTTTCGCGCTTTCTGCATCCCACACCAACACTGTTCCAGTAGAATTGCTCGTGTCCGGGTCGATGGCACTACAGGCTCCGGCGATACGCTTGCCATCAGGCGACCAGGCCACTTGCCACATCTTGTCTATCGATAACGTAGAAGGTAGCTCGAACGTGGTATCCTGTCCCCCATCGGTCGCATTCCATGCATGGACATCCGCATAATCGCCACTTCCACCAGTCACGATGCGCGTGCCGTCGGGCGACCAGGCCAGACTTCTGACCGATAATGAAGCATAGTGCTGGTATGTATAGATTGTGGTTCCATTAAGGGCATTCCATACCTTGACTGTCGGATCAAAACTACCAGCCCCAGAGGCGATGCGTGCGCTATCGGACGACCAGGCGACAGTGAGAACTGAATCATCATGTCCCTTGTACGTTTTGAGATGGGTTCCAATTGCTACGTGTTGAAAGGGCTGAGGCTGTGGAGATGATGAGGTGGGTGAAGAGACACTGGTACTGGTACTAGGAGTAGGACCACTCGTACCAGGAGTAGAACTAAGACTACTGCTACCGCACCCTGCTACTTGAAGAAGAAGAGCCCCAGTAAGGGCAGCACCACCAATCAGCACCGTGCGACGTGAAAGTAGGGGACCATAGCGTAAGTGCTGTGGACGAGCAGCAGAGGGAAAGGGTTGAGATTGCCGTGTCTGAGTCTGGTTCTCACGTTTTCTCTCCAATCGCTTCCCGCACGCCAGGCAGTAGCTGGCTCTTTCACGGTTCTGTACACCGCAATTGTTACCGGCCATGCCAGCAATGCTCCTGCATTGATCACAGAGGTAAAGGTTGGCCAGATGATGGCAGCAGGGACCAGTCCTCCAATAAGCGAGACGATAGCCAGTATTCCAACCGTCATCACACAGCCGCCGACGAATGCAGCGAAGAGACCGTGTAGAGCGCCCAATCGCCTTACCCAACCTGCTACTATCCCCGCTGCGGTTGCCTGGAGTAGCGCAGCCATGACTATATTGCCATAGAGGAAGAACGATGCTAACGGTTCTGCGCCTCTGGTCGCCGCAGGTACGATCAGGTGCCAAAAGATGTCGATAACGAGGAAGAGACCACAGAAGACCAACCCGCCCACCAGACCGACGATGAGTGCGAAGCGGAGACGAAAAGGCTCCTGGCGTGGGAGCACTATGGGCTGCGATGATGCACCTAGAAAAGCCCAATGTGATCCAACTGCGGTCTTCACCTGCTTGCGCCAGAACCAGACGGCAAGTGGAAATGCCCACAGACATACGAACGCCACGAACACGCCTGTCGACAGCAGGGTATTGTAGATCAGAAGAAGTATGTTACCAACGATAACTATTGCAAATCCTATCAACAGGTCGAATGGGGGTGTGAGAAGAGTAGGATTATTCGTGGTAATCAGTGTGAGGAGAGTTGCGGTATCTGTGGCAAACAGGTGGAAGTAGAAGAGTTGTGCCATTACGACGACGAGAACTCCAATGGCAATCACCAGGCCGACGGTGTAGAACAGGCGGGGCGAACGGCTTGAGATCATGACGTCGAGCCACGCCGAAGTTCCCATCGCGATCCAATGCAGAAAGAGGACCAGGCTCACGAGAACAACAAGGCTCCACGGCAGACTGAGGACGAACGGGAACAGGGGATTCACCAATATATTATCAAAGGACAATGACAGGAAGGTGCCGAGGATGAGTCCTACGCCTACGCAAAACCCTGCACGCCCGATGTTGAGTGGCGCCTGACCTCGTACCAGAGCAGCAAACGTCGTACGCCATGTGCTCAGTCCTATCGCCGCTGCTAGCAATGGAGCAAGAATCAGTGCGGCTCCAAACGTTTGCCAGTCAGGTATGTCTGAGGTATTTATCTGAGGCAACAAATAGAAGAGTGAGTTCACAAGCGCCAGGATGTTTGGAGCCGCGATACCAACGGCAATGCCGAAGCCAAGAGCATCCCAGAGACCCAAACGGAACAAGCGATCTGTCTCATTGAGCGTCCGACCACGTTCATGCGGGTCAGGGTGAAACTGTGTCACCCTCTGCCAGCTTTTCTTTGGCATCGCCAACCTGTTCAATACCCGTAGGAGAGGAGTTGCTGAGTTCTCCCAGATGGCGGCACGCACGTCTGCATAGAATTCACGGGCACGTAACGTCGCCGCCAGAACCAGGAACACGAGCATAGTCATTACCAGAACGCGCCATGCTTTATCGAGAGTGAGAAGAACCTCGGGATTCTTCGCAAATCCCACAGCAGAGATGACGGCAAAGGGAACGAGAGCGACCATAACGAATGCCCACCAGGAGGCAATGGCAAAATAGGTCTTACTAACATCAGCATTGCGCAGATGCGCCAACTCATGCAAGACAATAGCGCGGAAGCGGGCTCGATCCGTGAGAAACAGCGTCACTAATCCGCCAGAAAGAGCAACGTAGTAGCGCCCAACGCGACCGAAAGCGAGCCCGGTGATGGTTTGATTGAAGGGATTGCAGACAAATGACGGTGGCCGAGCAAGTTGAGCTTCGCGGCAGAGTTCTGCCAGATACACCATTAGTTCTGGCGAGTCCTCAGCACT
>VBHI01000221.1:67015-68910 GCA_005881495.1 Chloroflexota bacterium | reverse complement strand
AGCCTCGCCATGACCCCGATCCGGCCCGACCTCGAAGCCGGCTTCTGGTACTTCTACTACTTCCTGACCGAGCGTGGCCGAGCCGGTCACACCGCGTACAGGCGCGACATCGCGAGGGTGATCTGGACGCGAAACTCTCCGAACTGGCACTTCGATGACGCCACGTTGGAACGCGCCGCGGTGGCTTTCGACAATCCCGACTACGTCGACGTCGTGCTGCACTCCTACCGTCATCGCCTCGGATACGCACCCAGCTACCCTCCGTACGATCAGATCGAGAAGAAGCTGACTGCGCAGCCATCCATCACGGTCCCGGCGGTCACCTTGGACGGCCTGGCAGATGGCAACTTCCCGGCAACTGACGGTAGCGCGTCTGCGCGTCACTTCACTGGGCCTCGCGCGCACTACCAGGTGCCCAACGCGGGTCACAACCTTCCCCAGGAGGCTCCAGACGCCTTTGCCAGCGCGGTCCTGGAACTGGCACATCTTCGATCACACTCCGGCGGAGTGTGATGCTCCTGACTTCTTCGGCTCCAACGGCTTCCGCGCGATCGCCTACGATCGGCGCGGCCAGCCGTTCGAGCCAGCCGTTCCACGGCAACGACCTGGACACGAAGAAAAATGGTTATAAGCACTTTTGATGATGGATGGGTTTATCTCTGAAGCCTTAACAGGTTTTCACGCCACACCTCATTCCTGCGTATCTAGACCAAGAAGACGAGTACTTGGTTTCCTCACGCGTAAGGAGAGACACGTGAGCCTGTATGACCACAACGCCTCGAGCAAGAGGCATCTCCCAATGCGAGTGCACTGCATGGATCCCTCTCCGCCAAAGTCACGATGGGATGCTTATATTCGCGACGAACCGTCTGGGGAGAAACGTCGCGAAGGCGAGCGGGGTGAGTCCATCACGCAACGAGCAGAGCAGCGGCTGCTCCCACTGACCGATCTTGCCGAACAGAGCGGACTGCTCGATGATGGCGGCGCTCCGCTTCATGCGGCGTGCCTCGTAGGCGCGCAAGGCGGCCACTGGCTCGCACTGGTCGGAGAGGCAACCAGCCAGGACGAGGGCATCTTCCAGGGCCTGACAAGCCCCTTGACCGAGGTTCGGGGTGGGGGGATGAGCGGCATCGCCCAGCAGGGTCACCCTGCCACTTCCCCAGTGACGCACTGGCCGGCGATCGAAGAGATCGTTGCGCAGGATGGCCTGCTCGTCGGTGGCCTCGATCAGGCGCCCGATGGGCTCCCGCCAGCCCCCAAAGAGTCGGGAGAGCCCCGCCTTCTGTTCCCCTGCGCGGTCCTGTTCGCCTGCAGGGCAGTTGAGCGTGGCATACCAGAACACCCGCCGTTTCCAATCGGCAGCATCCCAAAGCGCCGACCTCTCCCCCACGTCTCGCTGGAAATGCCTGGGGACACGTGCTGCTCTTCGAAGAGGGCGACCCCACGCCAACAGGTGTAGCCGCTATAGCGCGGGGGCTGCTTGCCCAGCAGCTGCTCGCGGATCACCGAATACAACCCATCCGCGCCGACCAGCAGGTCCGTCTGCTGCTGTTGCCCATCGGCGAAGTGACTGATGATGGCCCCTTGCTCTGACCTGAAGCCGACGCAGTGGGCATGCAAGTGGATGCTCCCCCGATCAACTGCGCCTGAAAGCCTCCGCAACAGATCAGCACGATGGATGCCAAGGCTGGGGGCTCCCACCCGCCGTTCGAGGGTGTCTAGTCGCACGCTCCCCAGTCGTTTTCCCCGCCAGGACCAGCACTCAAAGTGGGTGAGGCGAGCACTGACCGCAGTCAGAGCATCGGCCAGACCCAATTGCTGCAGGACCTGCACCCCATTGGCCCACAAGGTCAAGCCCGCCCCGATCTCGCGCAGCTCGGGATTGCGCTCGAAGA
>VBHI01000221.1:0-66988 GCA_005881495.1 Chloroflexota bacterium | reverse complement strand
GCTCCCTTTCGCCTGTCCTGCACCGATGCATCTGGTGCTCACAGATGAACCCACGTAGGAATCACCTGCACCTCATCTGAGGTGAAAAGGACTCCCTCTCTTCCATTGTAAGGTGTCGGTCGGTTCCTCGTCTAGATGCGCAGGAAGGGTTGGTGGCCTAAAACCCTGTTTCATTCCTTTTATTGCGCCCATCAATGAGTGCTCCTAATGGTATCCCTGTAATACCATGTCCGATCATGAAGATAAACGCGGAATGTGAGTTAGAAGCGCAGGAAGTAAAATCTCCAGGCGGGCAAATCCACATACAGGCCGGTTAAGTGCATCTCGTCGCCCTCGCGCTCGAATGTATCGCCGCTGAGCACATCTGTTAGATGCCACGCTTTTCCGGCAAGGTTGTCCCAGGGAAGCTGAATACGCGCTTGCGACTGGTACTCAGAAAGGTTTACGACGACCAGGTAACGGGCCTCGCCCAGGCTCCAGCACCAGGCTACCAGGTTCAAGTAGCTGCTGTTGTCGGGCCAACCTGAGCGTTCGCACAAACGCCAATCACCCTTGCTCAGTCCCGCTTCCTTGACCGCCGCCAGCAGTTGGTGGTAGAACGCTTGCAGTTCCGAATCGATTGGTTCGACCGGTCGGCGCGCCAGGAAAACCGGTGGCCTGACCCGTCGTCCTTCGAATTGGCCTTCGTACAAGAGTTTCGCCCCGGGCAGCGTCATTATCGTCAGGGCGGCTACGCGTTCTTTTTCCGGCGCGAACGTTGCCGCCGCACGCGGCTCGTCATGGTTCTCGATGAAACGCACCAGCTTGTCCTGGTAATCGAGACCAGCGGTAAGGTGCAGTCGAACGCTTTCCGCGTTGTCGTGTTCGAGCCGGTCGTAGAGGCGCTTATCGTAACAATAATCGAATCCGACTTGCTGCAGTTCCCATTCCAGGTCCCAATAGGCTTCCGCCATAAAAAGCACGTTGGGATGCTGCAACCGCACGGCGGAGATTACCTCGCGCCAGTACTCTTCGGGCGGGGGTCCGCCCACACGCCCTCCCCACGTTTGCTCAAAGATGTTGTTGAGCAGCAACATCGCCATATCGCAGCGCATCCCGTCGCATTGCTCAGCGACCGAATTCAATGTCTCGATGACCGCCTGGCGCAAAGGTGGACTGAAGGAGTTGAGCTGTGCCACATCTTGCCACGGCGGAAAGTACGGGTCGCGCCCGTTGGCAATCACCGTTCCGCCCGCCTCAAAAAATGCACCTGGAGCTTGAGCCAGGTCTTCGCGTGTTCCTTGCACAAAGAATGCGGGGTGCTCGAAAACCCATGGATGATCCGGCGCCACATGGTTGGGCACAAAATCCAGAATCAAGCGCAGACCGCGCTGCGCGAGCATCTGCCGCGCTACGGCAAGTCCATCAGGTCCGCCGAGGTGTTCATCCACAACGTACCTGTGCACACAATAAGCCGAGCCGACATTATCGGCAGGGGTATAGTCAGGCAGTGCGCTGTGGAAATCGGCTTGCAGTGCCGCGTTTTCGTTGGCAATGCGCATTCCCGCCGGGCTTCGCTCCCATACGCCCATCAGCCACACGGCGTCCACGTCGAGCGAGGCAAGTTCATCCCACTGTTCCGTTGGAACAGTGCCCAGTGTGATGGTGCGCTGGTTCTGCCTGCTCAATTCATTGAGCCACACCCATGTATTGATCTCGTAGATGACTGGCCGTGCTGGCCACGATGTTTTCATGCTATTTTCATCGTTCATACTAGTCTTCCTCCAGGAGGTATAGCGTTCACGAATACTCATTCGATTCTCAACCAGCTTATTGATTGAAGTATATTATAGGTCTCATGCTGCGTCAATTTTCCGCAAAGGAGCCGTACTTGTGTTACAATCCGATACAGAGCTGACAGAGCTGTTTGAAGGGTAGAGAAGCATGTCACAGCAACAACAAAAACCACAGACCACAAAACGAGCCGAACGCAGGCACCTTCAAGAGCGGCGTATACTCATTGCGAGTATCGCCGCACTCTTTCTCATTGGCGGGGCCGTGTTGTGGATATTGAGCAGCCAGGGTATTCTTCAGGGGACCCTGTCCGGCCTCCTGCCCATCATCTTTACGGTCATGGGGGTGTTTATCGGCCTCTTCCAATGGCTCTTTCCTGTTCCGGCAGGTCCGCCTCAGCAATTGCCCGATACGCCTGCACCAACACCGCAGATTATCGTGCATATTCCTCCAACTCCTGCCTCACCAGAGCCAATTTCCTCAACTCCCACGGTCGTCAAAACGACGTATCGCGGTATTGTGGGCGTGCCTCCACCTACCGACTCACGAACTATTCAGCAGCGCCAGCGGATGGTGCAGGCGACCTACGCCCGGCTCATCCAACCAGAGATTTCGGCTCTCGCACTCACCGGGATCGGTGGGGTCGGCAAATCGACACTCGCGGCCCTGATCTATCGCTACGCGGAAGAGCAACGAAGTCGAGGCAATGGACCTTTCGGGGCCGAAGCCCTCTGGCTCCACGTGGATTCCTCTGTGACGATGGTCGACCTGGCAGGTAACCTGTTTGAAGCGCTTGGGAAACCTCTGCCCGACTTCACCAGTCTGTCATTACGTAACCAGGCACAAGCGCTCCTGCACGCGCTCGACACAACTGAGAACGCGCGGCTCATCATCTTTGACCAGTTCGAGGATCTACTTGATTGGCAAACCGGACACGCGCTGGTAGATCGTCCGGGCGTAGGTGAATGGATTGACGCACTCAATAGCCAACCCTGTACCTGCCGAATGCTACTCACCACACGACTTCTGCCTAAGGGCACACGCGAGTATCCGCCGACGTATCTGCAAGAATATCCCGTCAAGGGGCTAGAGACCTGCGAAGGGGTAGAGCTACTGCAGAAGCTGGGCGTCGAGGCGAGCTGGCAAGAACTGCAAACCGTCGTGGAACGCTGTTCTGGGCACGCGTTTGCGCTGACGCTGCTGGCTTCTCTGTTGCGTCATCATCACGTGAGCCTGGCGACATTCTTTCGCGACCCAATGTACACGCAACTCTGGAGTGGTAATATCGCGCGGAACCTGCTAGATTATATTTACCAGCAGCAGCTTGATACTGTGCAGCGCACATTGTTAACTGCCTTCTCAATTTATCGCGAACCCGTTTCATTAGAGGCAGCGCAAAGTGTCATTGACGCTGAGGCAGAGTTTTCGGGGGGACAGGTCCAGTCGGCCCTGGATACCTTACTGACACAGCACTTACTGCAAACCTCCGGCGAAGGCTTTTACCAATTGCACGCAATCGTTGCCAGTTATGCCCAGAGCTACGCTGCTGAGGGCAACGAATCAGAGCAACAGCAGTTTTACGAACGAGCGCTGCTGATCAACAGGGAGGTGGGAGACCGTCAAGGGGAAGGGTCCACCTTGAATAACCTAGGCCGGGTTTTCGATGATCTTGGGGAGCACACAAAAGCAAAAGCAGTATTTGAGCAGGCATTGTACATTTTCAGGGAGCTTGGCAGATTAAGAGGGGAAGGCTGGACCCTCAATAACCTCGGGAAAACCTGTGACGCTTTGGGCGAGAAAGAACAGGCGCGGCAGTATCTTGAACAAGCCCTGACCATTCGACGTGAAGTAGATCATAGGGGCGAAGGCCGAACGCTGAACAACCTGGGGGCTGTCTATGCGCACCTTGAGCAACAAGATCGCGCAATGGCCTGTTATCAGGAGGCCCTCAACGTTGCCAGGGAAGTGGGTGATCGTGAAGGTGAAGGCAAGACGCTGCGCAACGCCGGGATGCTCTTCTTCGAGCAGCAGCGGTACAACGTTGCGCTCGCTGCACTCCTGCTGGCGAAACAGATCCTTGACGAGCTGCAAAGTCCATACCGTTATAGCGCACAGGAATGGATGGATGCTATCCACAGGGAAATCGGCGAGGAGCGCTTTGTCGCAGAGTTAGCACAGGTCGAGCCGAGGGCGATCCAGGTGGTCGCACAGGCGCTAGCATAAATGTGTAGAGGGCAACCAAAGATGGTGTGGATTAAGTAAAGTTTTTTGGATATTGTAAGATATATGGTGGGAAGAGGATTTTATGGGAACAGGAGGTTCAGATGCCATCGGCCAAAGGTTGGGCGATATGGTGGCTCTTTATTTTGGGAGCGACGATGGGGACGGGGCTGGATGCGTTTCATGTTTATAGTAAGGTGGAACGCTATGCGATGCCTGTGTTTTTGGGTGTGGCGTGGTGGGTGCCACTGCTGTTTGGAGGTGCGGCGGTGGCTATCGGGTATTCGCATCTTATGGTTGATCCTTTGCTAGGGCAACTGCGAGTACCGCGAAAGCTACAGATGTGTACTGTGCAGTTGTTGTGGGTTGTGCTGGCTTACACGATCAGCGCGACGAGTATCTCCTCCCTGGCGAAAGTCGGACTGATAACGATTGTCTATGTTAATTTCTGGTTTGTGGCGGGAAAAGGGTGGCAAAATGTCGTACTTTCGTTGGCGACGGCGATTACCGGCACTCTGGTTGAAATGGTGCTGGTAGCCGCGGGAGCGTTTGCTTACCGACATCCCGATTTCATTGGAGTTCCCTACTGGCTCCCATGTATTTACGCCTGTGCTTCCCTGGCAGTAGGAGACATGGGAAGATATCTTTTTCTTTCATCTACGCAAAGGGGGATTATATGAAGCGATCTGTCAAGGGAGATTGGGCACTGGAGACACGACTGGTACATGGTAGCGAACGAGAAGAGGACAGGAGTAGTAGAGGAGTGCCGACGGTACAGCCTATTTATACGAGTACGACATATCTCCATCCAGATGCCGAGGCTCTAGACCGGGCTTTCGAGAATAGTTTGTCCGGTAACGAGAGTGAGACGGCCTTTGTTTACGGTCGGCAGGGGAACCCAAATACCTATGCGCTTGAGTCTTTGATAGCACAAGCGGAGGGCGGCGTTGGCGCGATCGCTTATAGTTCAGGGATGGCGGCGATCCATGCCGCGCTGCTGGCGGCCGGGCTGACCACGGGAAGCAAGATTTTAGCGGCAAAGGACCTGTACGGGTCGACGATCAGCCTGCTGCGAGAGGTGTTTGTGCCATTGGGAGTTGAGGTGGTGATGCATGATTTGTATGGTCCCGAGGTGGCCGATATTATTCGAGCAGAGGAGCCAGACGTGGTTTTCGTGGAGACGCTTTCGAATCCGCTGGTGAAGGTCATCGATCTTGATGCTGTCAGCGCGGTGGCGAAAGAAATTGGAGCGGTGAGTGTCGTGGATAGCACGTTTACGACGCCGTACCTGGTGAGGCCGATTGAGCATGGTTTTGACCTGGTGGTGCACAGCGCGACGAAATACCTGGGGGGACATGGTGATAGTACGGCGGGAATCGTGATTAGCGCGAAGCGTGCTTTACTGGACCAATTGCGGAACTTTGCGATTATTTTGGGGGCTAAGCTGAGTCCGTATGAAGCTCACCTGATTAAGCGGGGGGTACAGACGCTATCGCTGCGGATGGAGCGGCACTGTAGCAATGCGCTGAAGGTGGCCCAGTATTTGCAAGATCATAAAGCAGTGGAGCGGGTACATTACCCGGGGCTGGGGGATCATCCACAGTATACGCTGGCGAAAACGCTAATGGGTGCAGGGCGAGCTGGCGGGCTGCTTTCTTTTGAATTGAGGGAGCAATCGCGAGTAGCGGCGTTTCGTTTTATGGATAGACTGCGGCTGTGCCTGCCGGCGACGACGCTGGGCGATGCCTGGTCGCTAGTGAGCTATCCATCGATATCGTCACATAGAAATCTGCCGGAGGCTGAACGCAGGAGTATGGGGATTACGGACGGGTGTATCAGGTTGTCGGTGGGTATTGAGTGTGTGGGTGATATTATTGGGGATTTGGAAGGAGCATTAGGAGGGTAAGGATGAGCATTATGGAAACCGTACTCACCCAAAGGCATGACACGATTTTCGTAATAACAATCAATCGAGCGGCGGTACGCAATGCGATTGATGGCCCAACCGCGGACTCACTGGCGCGGGCCTTTCGTACATTCGATGACGATGACTCGCTGTCCGTGGCTGTACTAACTGGAGCTGGTGACACCTTCTGTTCGGGATTTGACCTGAACTCCGTTGCCGATGAGACACGCACTCTAAGCGTTGCTGAAGAGGGCGATGCTCCTTTAGGTGTATCGCGCATGCTGTTATCTAAGCCTGTCATCGCCGCGGTAGAGGGATACGCAGTGGCTGGTGGTCTGGAACTGGCTCTGTGGTGCGACCTGCGTGTTGCTGCTGAGGATGCCGTGTTCGGTGTCTATTGTCGCCGCTGGGGGGTGCCGCTGGTGGATGGTGGCACGATTCGTTTGCCACGCCTCATTGGGCATAGTCACGCGCTAGATATGATCCTTACTGGACGGGGCGTTTCGGGCCAGGAGGCGCTGATGATGGGACTGGCGAATCGTCTTGTGCCTCGTGGGGAGGCGCGTGAGGGGGCACTCTCTCTGGCTCGAGAACTCGCGCGCTTCCCTCAACGCTGCCTGCGTTCTGATCGCCTATCATCCTACGAACAGTGGGGTATGCCGCTTGGGCAGGCGCTACGCAATGAAACGCGGCGCGGCCTCGAAGTAATCAATTCTGGTGAGTCACGCGAGGGTGCTCGCCGCTTCGCCTCCGGACATGGCAGGCATGGCAATATGGACGATATGTAAACTTCTAACCCGATGGTTTGCCTGGGTGTATAATACACTCGCTTAAACCATCGGGCATTGTTACCTCTTAAACGCCTCCACCTTCGAAAGGAGAGTAGCGCCGAAGGCATACTATAAAAATGATGTGAAAGATTATTGTGCTGCCGCGCCAGCCTCTTGCACTGCTGCTGGTTTTTGAACAGTCTCGAGATCTATCTCGATTGTCACGTCTTCGCTTACGAGCCAGCCGCCGGTTTCAAGCGTCTGGTTCCAGTTGAGGCCCCAGTCTTTGCGGTTAATCTTTGTTTTTGCGCTCAGGCCCGCAACCGTTAGACCCCATGGATTTTTGCCCTGACCAAAGTATTCTGCTTTTAACGTCACCGGACGTGTTACGCCGTGCATCGCCAGGTCCCCTGTGACATTATACTCGTTGCCACTGATGTGCTCGACTCTGGTGCTTTTAAAGGTAATGGTTGGATAAGTTTGTACGTCGAAGAAATCTGCTGAACGAAGATGTCCGTCGCGTCTTTCATCACGAGTGTCTATGCTGGCAGCATCGACCTGTGCTTCAACCCACGAATTTTGCGGGTTTTGTTCATCAATGTGTAGATGGCCGCTGAGAACATTAAAGTGTCCTCGCACGGTGCTGACCATCATGTGTTTTACAGAAAAGGTGGCTTGTGAATGGCTGGCGTCAATTTCCCAGGACATTAAGATACTCCTTCATTGGACTCTTCTTGCGGAAGAGGCCATCAAATGCTTGTTTGTTGTCAAAGGAAAGGTAGATATCAGGATTGGCTCCTAATAAGTTACTTACTTTCTCTTAGTTACTTATTATATATTAGATTGCTAGTATTGTCAAGGGCGTATGAAGCGTTTTTTTGCCAATTTGTTTGGAAATTGAGGGGATGGTAGATATTGACGTTGTATGTTGGCATTGTTATACTGACCGCGGTGACGATTATAGGAAGAAGGGAACTACTTTGGGAACATATGCTATTGCTGTCTTAGCAGGGGACGGTATTGGTCCAGAGGTTACAGCGCAAGGGGTGCGGGTACTGGAAGCGGTGGCTGAGCGTTTTGGACATTATTTTAAGATGACTGAGGCGTTGGTGGGTGTGGCGGCAATTGAGGCGGAGGGTGATGCTATTTCTCATGCAACGATGCGGCTCTGTCAAGAAAGTGACGCTATTTTATTTGGGGCGGTCGGCGGGAGGTCAGGCGGGAGGTCAGGGGGTGTGCCTCGCATGGGACCCGATAAAGCGGGTCCCTCCTACGAGGGACCTTATTCAAGGGTTCAACCTGAACGCGCGCTCTTCCGGTTGCGGAAAGAACTGGCTCTTTATGCGAATCTGCGCCCGATTCGCCCTTTTGATGCTTTGCTCAATGCTTCAACTATCAAGGCTGATATTCTACGGGGAACTGACCTGCTGGTTGTGCGTGAGTTGACTGGCGGAATCTATTATGGGAAGCCCAGCGAGATTCGCGAGACAGCGCAGGGACTCGAGGCGATCGATACCCTCGTTTATACTGAGGCGGAGATTGCACGGATTGTGCGTACGGCGTTCGAGTTAGCGCGGGATAGGCGAAAGAAGGTGGCGTCGGTAGATAAGGCGAATGTGCTCAGCTCTTCGCGGTTGTGGAGACGGACGGCCGACCTGGTGGCGGCAGATTATCCTGATGTGACGCTGGAGCACCTCCTTGTGGATGCCTGCGCGATGCATCTCATCAGGAGGCCAGCGAGTTTTGATGTGATTGTGACAGAGAACATGTTTGGGGATATTCTGACCGACGAGGCTTCGATGCTGGCAGGATCTATGGGGATGCTGCCCTCGGCGAGTCTTGGAACGCGCCATACTGCACACGGGTTGTTTGGTTTGTATGAGCCTATTCACGGATCAGCGCCCGATATTGCAGGGCAGGAGAAGGCGAATCCTATCGCGGCAATTCTGACGGTTGCGCTCATGCTGCGCTATTCGTTCAATTTGAAAGAGGAGGCGAGGGCGATTGAGGGGGCGGTAGAGAGGATTGTGGAGGCGGGGTATCGCACAGAGGATTTGCGTGAGGAAGGCAAGAAGGTTGTGGGGACAAAGGAGATGGGGAGGTTGATTGTGGAGGCAGTACGGGGTTAATTTAACCCATCATTGGTTTGGGACAGGGGCCCAACGCGAGGAGTTTTTTTTGTGCGTCAGTTAGCTGCTGGCGTATGCTGTCTGTTTCTTGTTCATCCGTGGCAGCACGGCACCTATCCGTGCTGCCAACGCCGCCGCTAGCTTCGCTCGGGCAGGACGAAAGGAGTGCGAGTTTTGCTTCGAGGGTTGTGATTTCTTGTTGTATTTGTTGTTGTTGAATATGCCAGCGTGTTACGGCTCGTTCTACTCCCATGATAGCCTGTTCCTTTTTACCTATCTGAGTTACCTATTCTATGCTCCCCGTGGCAAAGCCCCAGGGAGCATATATTTTAGCGCGCGGCTGCTCCATAGACCAGGATGTTGAGGGTGTTGATGAGTTCCTCATCCTGGTATGGTTTGACGACGTATGAGCTTGCGCCCAACTGAAGGGCGCGCTGCTGGTGTTTGGCGGCGGCACGGGAGGTCAAAACGACAAGCGGGAGTGTGCGGTATTGCTCCTGTGCACGGATCGTTGAGATGAGTTCATAGCCATCCATACGCGGCATTTCTATATCGAGCAAGACAGCTGCCGGCGTTTGTTGAGAGACCATCTCAAGAGCCTCGATGCCATCGCGCGCCATCTGGACTTCCCAGCCATGTTGTTTGAGCATGTTGCTAACGACACGGCGAACGCTAGGACTATCATCGACGACAAGGATATGTTTGCCGTGCTCCGCCTCTGTGCTGGCAGACGCGGCTGGTGGTATGGCAGCCGCAGCAGCTTGCTGGAAGGAAGATGGATGTAAGTCCGGCCTGGCGCCAGTTTGCAGAGATGGAACGACCATACCATCACGGTGGTGAGAAGGGGAAACAGGGGAAACCGAGACTGTCGTTCCTGTCGCCGTCCCAACCAATTTGCGAGTAGAAAGCAGTTCAGTTAATTCAAGGACGAGGACGACACGACCATTACCCATAACGGTGCCACCAGCCACACCGTGAACGTGACGCAGATGCGGCCCAAGGTTTTTCATCACGATATCCAGTTTGCCTTTAATATCGTCAACAATGAGGGCTACCCTATAACCGCCGGCGTTGACGAGCAGCAACGGAGCTCTCTCGTCCTCGGGTCTGGACGGAAGCGATAAGAGTTGTGACAGCGAATTCAGTGGATAGAGATCGTTTTGCACCTGTACGGCAGGTCTACCGGCAAGGGTTGAGCGTTTGAAGTTATCCAAGCGGCCAATTGATTCGACGAGCACGGTCGGAATGGCAAACTGTTGTCCACCCGCCATCACCATCATAGCGCCCTGGATAGCGAGGCTGGTGGGGAACTTCATAGTAAAGGCAGTTCCTTGACCAGGCATTGACTCAACTTCGAGCGTTCCTCTCAGGCGGGATACACTGTCGCGTACGACGTCGAGACCGACGCCACGGCCACTTTCTTCGCTCAGCACCTGGGCAGTTGAGAAGCCGGGGCGGAAGATAAGGTCAATGATATCGCTATCATTGAGTACTTGATCCGAACCGACGAATCCCCGCGCAATAGCGGCACGGCGAATATGGTCCGGATCGATGCCAACGCCATCGTCACGCACGGTAATGACAACCTGGTTGCCCTCGTAGGCGGCAGACAACTTGATCTGGCCGGCGGGTGGTTTGCCCTTCTGAATGCGGACGTCCGGTGTCTCGATAGCGTGATTGACGGCGTTGCGCATGAGGTGCAGTAATGGCCCAGCGATTTCCTCGTTGACCGTGCGATCAACCTCTGTGCTTTCGCCCTCCAGGAGGAACTCGAACTCTTTATGTTGCTTGAGTGCGACGGCGCGAGCAGCACGGTAGAGACGAGGCGTCATTGTTGAGAGAGGCACCAGGCGTGCTTTCATCAAACGATCCTGGAAGGTGGTATTGAGACGATTCTCACGAGCAAAGACGCCTTCACAATCACGTATAATGGCTTCCATTTCGGTGCTGAGTGTCGTCATATCCGAAATGCCCTCGCTTAAGCCACGAGCGAGCTGGTGAAATTCGGTGTAGCGGTCGAGTTCTAGTTCATCAAAATCAGCGAGGTGATCAGGTTCGGTACGGTTTCTATTGCCATTGCTTGAGAGCGAAAACCCTTTGCTCTGGAGGCCCTCACCTGGCATCACCTGTATAGAGCGACCACTAGGCAGAGTTGTCGCTTCAAATCTGCTTTCAAGTTTCTGGCCCACATCTCTGAGGCGATTGCTACTTACACCGACGTCGGAGACAAGCTGAACGAGGCGACTAACGCGCTCTTCCAGGATGCTACGATTCACGAGGAGTTCACCGAAAAGATTGACAAGCTCATCGAGCTTCTTGAGCCTGACGCGTACGCTCAGGTCGCCACGGGCCGCACGTTGGGCATTCGTTTCTGTAGTTTGAGTACCTGCGACGACGCCAGCAACGGAGGAATTATCATCGCCTTCTTCGTTCAGATCATCGGCGTCGATATCATCTGCATCGGCATTACCAAGCATGCTCTGATCACCAAGCAATCCGGCATAGCGGACACGCAGCAACTGTACTTTCGCCTCTTCATCCTGTGCGTCGGCTCCCTTACCTGTGATGAGCAGATCAAGGGTTTCCGAGGTATCGAGAATGAGACTGAGGACAGCGGGGGAAATGACAGTCGAGCCTTCCATGATACTATCGAGCAGATCTTCAAAAATATGGGAGAGATCAGCGATAGCGCGGAAGCCCATCATGCCGGCGGCGCCTTTGAGAGTATGTGTAGCACGGCGGACACCCTGAATCAGCTCACGATTGGTGGGAGCTTTTTCCAGGGCTGCCACATGCATAATGATTGTTTGCAGGTGTTCTTCAGCCTCAAGACGGAAGATTTCCGCGGCCTCTTCACTAAAATCGCCACTAAAGGCTGAAGAAGATAAAGGCTTCTGCTTCCGGGCAGGCTGCGAACGCATCACAGGCGCTACAGGCGTTGCGGAGACCTGTTGCGAGATGGTTGGCGCCGTATAGATGTTTTGCGATACTTCATATCCAGACACCGGTGTACCTAAAGTGGGCAAGCCGGTTGCCTGGCGCGCCTGGTCAACAAAGTTTGAGGTGCGAGGCGCCGCTGGTGCAGGAGGCATGAGTGTCTGCTGCATGGATTGGTTGAATACATCGCCGGCGCCTTCGGTTATCTGGTTGAGAAACTCCTGGCGGACCTGTATTTCAATTTCATTGCGCAGTTGTGCTTCAAGCTCCTGAAGGGATGCAGTATTCTCTGAGCCGGCGACACGCTCCTGTAACTGTCTTTTGGCCTCAAACTCCTGGCGGATCTCGTTACGCAACTGGCGCTCTAATTCGGATCGGGCAGCGAGCGATAGAGGGCGTGATTCGAACTCACGACGTATATCTTCGCGTATCTTCGCTTCTTGCTCATAGTGGTATTCCTCGCGTACAGCGGCCTCGATCTCTGCGCGCAGAGCAGCGGGGTCGTCCCGACGCTCAAAGGTAACACGCTCGCGCATTTCTTCCGCTTCACGCAAGACGCGCATTTCCCAGGGTGTCCAACCCTGGTCGTGCGTAAACATATGTGATGGGGTATTTGCCTGGAGTTGTTGGAACGCATCACCACAGGATGTAATTGAGGCAGTCAATTGCTGTAGGGCGGTATGTATTTGCTCATCCGTCATCTCCACACCACTGGTTATCTGTATAAGTAGGTCAAGCACTTTCTTGAGTTTGGTGTTTGACACCCACATGACGGAGAGAGGCAGGTAGCGCCGCACCTGGTCGGGACTGTTGCGCAGGTTGAGTCCCATGGCCTGCCCAGCCCAATCTTCCATACGATCAAGGGCATCCTTGGAACCGTCGAGAAAGC
This sequence comes from Chloroflexota bacterium, assembly GCA_005881495.1. Next base: position 54,364 of record VBHI01000221.1, on the reverse strand, counting down.
CTTTGAATTCGGTGCGTTGGGATTCTATGACAGACATGGCCATACGCAACTGGTGCAGCACTTCCCTGAGAGAGGAGGCCTGGACGATTACAGTCTGAGCCTCTTCCTGCATTTCGTTGAAAATCGTAGGAATCGCCAGTTCGCCAGCCTGGAGAACCGGCGCAGGTTGAGCGACAACAGCTGGCTGCCAGGGATTCGTGACACCTGCCAGGTCAGCTTCTGGGAGTGCTGGAATTGTCCCGCTTCGCTCGCCCCTCGATACATCTGGGTCTACCGAAGGCGTTCCAGGGGTCTGAGACGGCGCGGGCGAGACAGTAGGATCATCGCGAGTAGCTGCTGGCCGTGAAGATGTTGAGGCAACCAACATTTCCAGGGCGCTAGGATTTGCCAAACCAGGTTCAGGTTCAGCAGTTTGCTCTTCCACATGGGGCGCCGGATACTCTTCCCACATCGGTATATCGGCTTCGCTCGACATACGCTCCCCACTCCCTCGATATTCGCTCCCCTCCCCTATATATTCAGATTGCAATTCATAGACCGGTTCCGCTGGTGCGACGGAGGCAGCGGGTGCAGAATCTTCTGGCCAGGCAACTTCTTCGCCTGGGGACACAGGTGGCGTACGGAAAGAGGCCAAAACTTCATCGAGCGATGGCATCGAGGGTGTAGCCGAAGCGGTTGGGATTGGCGTCGGCTCATCAGCAAATGATGACGTGACAGCTTCCAGCAGTTGCTGATTATTGCTACTGCCGTTCGAAGCTGGCGCAGGCTGCGCTGAGGAGTCAGTGAGAGCGCGGTAGCGCACATAATCAGCATCATCTTCCGCCATAATTGCTTCTTCATCGATACCAGCATGTATGCCCTGGAGGAGTTGGTGCATTCTACCGAGTGAACGTTGCAACAATGCAAGGATGGGAAGATCCAGCGTGGTTACCCCATCTAGCACGTCGCCGAGGATATCTTCCATACCATGGGCGACATGTGCTAAACCGGGAAAATCCATCATCGAAGCAGAGCCACCGATAGTATGGGTACGGCGATAGGTCTCCTCAATAGCTTCCATGTCGCCAGGAGTTGAGCCAGAGGGCGGTTGTGCCAGTTTTGCGAGGTTGTTCTCAATTTCTGGCAAATAACTATTTACTTCTTCGATAAACGAATCGAGTACTGAAAGTTTATCAAACGTATCCGACATTCTGCGCGTACCCACTTATTCTAGTTACACATTCCACCGTTGCCTACTTGAAAGCCATCCCTGCAACCCTTCGCTACCTCTTCACTCCGTTCAGAGCAAGTGTGGCTCAGGGCAAGCTCAGTTCGCTAGCGCGTCTACCTTCAGTCAGCAGGGATGCAAGGAGGTATAAAAACGTGTAACTCAGCTAGTTACTGACCAAACTGCCCATCATTCGGGAATGGGGCCTGATCCTGACCAAAATGAGACTGACTTTGATTTTGTTGAGCGTCTCTTTGCCAGCGTTGGCGCGAGGCTTGAGATTGTCCTGGCTGCTGGTCGTGCAGAGAGCCAGAATTTGGGGGTTGGATTCCCGGGTTTGAGGCCGGGTTGTTGGGTTGCCCCTGTCCAGTATACCCTGGCATAGCGCCAAATTGTTGTTGGTCATTAAACCCCGGTTGTCGCTCAAACCTACCGAAATCGTCAAAGCCAGCCTGGTGACCCTCAAAGGACGGTTGACCACTAAAGCCTTGTTGGTACTGATTACCAAACGATTGCTGTCCACTAAGACCCTGCGGGTTACCAAAGGAAGGTTGGCCGCCAAAGCCTTGTTGATTATCAAAGGAAGGAGCAAAGCTCTGCTGATTGCCCAATGTCTTCTGGTTAAAATCCTGCTGACCACCAAAGGAGGGCTGACCGGCAAAAGATTGCTGTCCGCCGAAGCCCTGCGACTGGCTGAAGGAAGATTGGTTAAAATCTTGCTGATTAGTAAAGGAAAACTGGCCATTGCGAGAAGAGAGAGCAACCAGTGAACCAGATCTTCTTCCAGGTTCTGATAGCGGCGGGTAATTCCCGGTGAAATCTCGTGCCCAATTGTTTTCCGCACCTGGGCCGAGGGCCGGCGGGAAGAATTGACTGCCATTTCCGCCCTGCAGCTCGGTCACAGAGGTCATAGCGGGGAAGGCTCCCATGGCATCATTGCCACGATCGGGCAAACGGAAGGTGGACACCGAGGCACGGAGTTGTTCTGTCAACTCAGCAAGATAGCTTACACTGGCGGCTGCCTCCTGAGTACCAATGTTGGTCTGGCGAGTGATGTCGGAAATCTGACCCATAGCTACCGCAACTGCCTCAGATACAGTCGTCTGTTCGTTTGCGGCGCGAGCAATACTCTCAATCATTTGCGCCTGCCGTTCCACGGCAGTGTAGATAGAGTTCAGCGAGCGCCCGGCTTCGTCAGCAAGTTGTGAACCTTTGACGACTTCTTGTGTGCTATCTTCCATAGCTACGACTGCTTCGTACGTATCGCCCTGGATACTTTTGACCAGCGTAGCGATACGCTTGGTAGATTCGGTCGAGCGTTCGGCGAGAAGACGGATTTCATCGGCGACGACAGCGAATCCTCGACCATGCTCACCAGCCATAGCGGACTGAATAGCAGCGTTGAGTGCGAGCAAGTTCGTTTGATCTGCGATGTCTTCGATAATACGGACAATTTCACCGATTTCATTTGAGCGCTCACCGAGACGTTTGATTTTCTTAGCAGTTTCCTGGACGTTATCACGAATGAGGACCATGCCTTCGATCGTTTGACGAACGGAACGTTGACCACTATTGGCATTGCGCAACGCTTCCTGCGCAGCCTCGGCGCTCAGTTGCGCATTGCGCGCTACATTTTGAATGAAGATAGCCAGGGCTTCGACGGCCTCGGTGGTTTGAGAAATTTGTGCCACCTGAGTTTCGGAAGCCTGGGTCAACTCGTTGGAGCGATCAATGATACGGCGAGTGGCGTTTGTCACCTGCACAGCGGTTGATTGAACGCGTCCGACAACCTTCGCAAGCTCCTCGATCATATAGTTAAACGAGTCGGCCAGGACGCCAAGCGTATCTGGTGTGACTTCGGCCTGGACACGCAGGTCGCCATCACCAACGGCACTTACTTCTTGAAGCAGTTTTTCAATCTGAGCTTGAAGTGCAGCAGCATCATTGCCATTGGAGGAGTTGAATGCGACTCCACCTTGCGAGTTGCCTAGGCTATCAAGGAGTGCATTCAGGTTGCGGGAGAGCATAGCGAACTCATCGTCACCGTTGACCACTGCACGGACGGTGCGATCTCCGCTAACATAATCACGACAAACATCTACAAGTCCAAGTAACCGACTTTTCACTTCGCGCTGAACAAAATAGTTAGCGGTCAGTATGCCAATCAAGGACACTATTGCACAGGCAACAACTACAAGTACAAAAGTAGTAGAATCGCTGCTATTGCCGCTACTTTGTATTCGTTGAGAGGCAAATACTCCGAGAAATGCGATTATAACGACTGGAATTGCTGCTGAAAGAAATAACCCTATTTGCATCAGCGCATTGACAGTCATGCCACCTCTGTTGCGATCAGGATTCATCCGCCGGGCCTCCTGTTTGTAAAAATACATCCACAAGTAAGTAAGAAGAAAAAATTATTGTAGGGATTCGTAACGCTGCATTCTGTCTGAGAAAAGCAGACGCGCTGCATCAACCAACACAATTACCCGAGTATCGAGCAACGCGACCCCGGCCGCATAGGGAATGGCCCAGTGCGAAATTGTGGTCTGGCGTACTTTTAAGTTGGTAATAGCAGAGGGAGGGATAGGCACCATTTCACTGACGCCATCCACGACCAGGCAAATCACCATTTCATTGTATTGCACGGACAACAAGCGCGTACGTGGATTGTAGGGTAGCTGCTCCATATCCAGAAAACTGCGAAGATCGACCACAGAAGCGATGGAACCGCGTAGATTAATCACGCCTCTAATCCAGGGAGCGACGTTGGGAACGGGAGTGACATCAACCAAGCGTTCAACGCCCTGAATATGTTCAGCTTTGAGAGCGAATTCTCGCTCTAGAAGTGAGAAGACCAGGTATTGCTCACCAAGAACTTCACCAGGGGAAGCATTGTCGGGACGAGATTGCGCGACTTGAGCAAGTTGAGATTGCAATGCCAGCATGGAAGCAGCACGGGAACCGTGCTGGCTCTCGTGTATATCGTCGGAGGAACTACCAAATTGTGATCCTGGTCGTTGGGTAGAAGACTTTGTCTGTGCTCCCAAAGCATCCCTTTGCCGTATTAACAGATCATCGCTGGCCACAAAAATCTCCTTGCGCGACACTTCGAGTCGCCGGGTCTACTCTCTCTCGATGAAGTAAGGCACCCAGGTATGGGCACCCGATCTACTTACACCAGTCTGCGTACATTTGCCACCAATTCATCAGTATTAAATGGCTTGGTCATATACAGGTCCGCGCCCTGTCGTAACCCCCAAGATTTATCGAGGGGAGTATTTTTACTTGTTAACAAAATAATTGGAATATGCCGACTTGCTTCTGAACTTTTGAGTTTTCGGCACAATTGAAAACCATTTTGTTTAGGTAAGACCACGTCTAATACAATACATTGAGGGTGTTCTTGAAACACTTTTTCGACAGCTTCGTCTCCATCAACAGCCGTAACCACATCAAAGCCACTGTTACGCAGCGGTGTGACAATCATGGTCAACTCTGTCCAGCTATCATCTACAACGAGAATCTTCTGTCCAGGCATCACTATTATACCTTTCCGATTAGCCAGTTACGCTAGTGAAATGGGAAAAAAGGGCTATTTCACCAACGCCTATATACCAGGAACCTCCAGTTCGAGGCGTACGCGGACAATGCCTAGCCACGGCGTCGCAGGCGAGTGCGCAAACCTTCGTGTTGAGGAGGCATGCGTTCTTGCCAGTTTACGAGATGTTTTTTCACGGTTTGGACTAATTCTACCGAGTCAAAAGGTTTCGTCAAGTATTCGGTAGAGCCAGCGAGGCGACCGCGCATCTTGTCGAACAAGCCGTCCTTCCCACTGAGCATAATAATCGGTATTTGACGAAACTGCAAGTTTTTCCGTATTATCTGGCAAATATGGTACCCATCCATACGAGGGAGTTGTATATCGAGGAGGATCACAGCGGGCATTTCATCAGCAACGGAGGTGAGAGCGCTCAGACCATCTCCAGCAGTGATCACTCTAATATGCTCTCGTTGCAGGGTCATTTGGACGATTTTGCGCACAGTTGGACTATCATCCACAACTAGTACTGTCGGTTCAGCCATCAGATTGACCTCCTACGTGGCTCAGGTGACCTGTGGGGACCACCTTCATTTTGAGGAACATGATTCCAATATTGAGTGATACCCATTGGTGTGGGCGGAACAGCATCACGACCACGAGACAGGCGCGCGTTGCGCTGTGCCCGGTAGACCTGGTACTGTTGTATTTCCTGGTCAATTTCTGTGAGGAAAGCTTTCCAGGCAAAATTGAGGTTGCGTCCCGTATGTGAATTCCCGACCTCATCACGCAGTAGTTCCGCGAAGACCATGCGTAAGAACGCGGCAAGGCCAAGGACGGCTTCCCAATAAAATTCTTCCAGTTGCTCGCCTTTTACCAGCTTGTCCAGGGTAAGAATAGAGGTGCAGTCAAGCCTGCCGTTGGTAAATTCGATGGTTTCAAGGATGGGATATTGCTGCTTTGAAAGGAGCTGCAACTGGTTGCCAAAACGGCGCTCCAAATACCGTACAACTTCAGCATAGGGTATTTGCCCTCGTCCGCGAAGACTTTTCGCGTATTTGCTATGATGAACCAACAGACCGTTAATACATTCTGAGAGAACGGTGACAAGGCCAAGCAAGTGTTGTTCAGGGTTGGAAGATTGCTGTTGGCGCGTTAAGGTTGTCTGGCACTTAATGATGAGATTGGAGATGTCTTGTTGTACTTCTGTCTCAAAGGCAGTATCTACGACTTCGATGAGGCGAAGTTCGAGCAGGCGGGACATGATACGCGCGACACGCGCTTCTGGAGTCATGAGAACCAGTGCGATGGCCTGGAGAGGTAATTCTCCATTTGAGAGACAGAGCACTTGGATATATTCCTGGCTCAGTCCCAGGCTACGAACATCGTTATTAATCTCGGGCAGCCAGCGGGCAACGGATGTGCGGGTCAAACGAGTTTCGCCCATCTCTTCCCACTCATCGGCCTGGCGCAAGGCCTCCAGGAGTGTCGAGTCAATATCGAGTGGCTGCATGCCACTTTCTATCGGCACCAGTTGGCGATGGAAAGCGAAACGGCCATCGACCCAGCGCAACGCGTGACTGATGGATTGAGTGATAGCGAATTCCAGGCGACGCTGCATTTCGGCGGCACTCATCCAATTACGTTCGACGAGCATTGCCAGCGCAATCTGCATATTGCCACCGGCATAGGCACGGATCGTATGAGCACGGGGAGGATCTAACTTATTGACAAGGCAGAGCATCATAAGTAAATCCGGCTGGGGCACGCCTTCTTCGCGCAATGCGACGATCTGTCCTTTGCGAAGGCTGATAAGGAGAGTCTCCGGCCCCGAATGGACGAAGAGAGTCCCGGTTTTCCCACTCAGCGCGAGCATTTTCAGGATTGATTGGAGACCCAATGTTTGTAGGTCTCCATCCATTATGCGGTCATGCTGCTCCATTGTTCCTTCTATTCCTTTCTCGGCCAAACGCGCAAGTCATTCATGCTCGACTATTTCACGTGCAGTGAATCGTCAAAATTTCCAGTCTCCCCTCATATAGACGAAAGAGAGAGGAATACGTATCAGGCGCTATGCATAATACATGCTTGTTTTATAGCGGAGAGCAAGCGATCGACGTTGAACGGTTTATCAACATACTCGACCACATTACCACGCATATATGAGCGATTCCAGGGCACCTCAAACTGATTTAACGCACTCATAATCACAAAAGCGGGCATTGTTTGTAGGGAAACGGCGTTTAGACAGCGCATGACCTGATAGCCATTCATCCAGGGCATAATCAAATCTGTGACAATGCAATCAGGTCTCCAATCAAGGCATTGTTCTAACGCTGCCAGGCCATCATATGCTACTGCTACTTCATAGCCCGATTCAAAAATGAGACATTGTTGTACCGCGTTGGCAATAGCAATATCGTCGTCTACGACCAAGATGCGCCTCTTTTCGTCCAAAGGTTGAGTTATTGCCGGCTCGAGCAGAAGCCTTTGCAAGACGCGTAAATAGCGCTGCAAGCGGCCCATTTCAAAAGGTTTTTGCAGCAGAGCGACGGCGCCAATTTGTTCGAGCGTTGAACGCGAGACGGATTGGCTGCTCAATACAATTGTGAAGCGCGCACGTGGCAATTGTAGCCGATTCTTTTTCCTCACTTCATCCGCTACCAAGTATGAAGGGTAGGAAGGCGCTCTGATTTCTTTTGCGGGCGTTTGCGCGCCCTCTGTGACGATCGAGGTATCGTGAGCTTTGTCCAGATCAAACAATAAGATGTCGCCTTCAGCTTCATTTTCCTGCGTGGTTGTGGAAGCAGATACTATTCGTGCTTCATAGCCCCAGTTTTGAATATTTGTTGTGAGGATATGCTCAAAACTTTCTTGCTGACCAATGATCAGTACACGCGGTTTTGGGCATCCTCGCCGATCGCTCATTACAGCTTTTCCTCTAGTATGCATATAGACAGTTTGATAACGTGATTGCCGTCTATGATCATGATGGTTCCCCACCGCCGACAGCAAAAAAACACGCTAGTATGTAGTTTACGCTATTACGAATTAGGTGTTTATTAAGAAAATGGTAAAAGTTATTAAAATTCTATTAAAGTTCTTGAGTAATCACGTTTCCACGAAAAACGTAGCCGATTCCTGGTTCTGTGATGATATAGCGCGGCCTTGATGGTTCCGTTTCCACTTTGAGGCGCAACTGCCGCACGTAGACGCGAAGGTAGTCGGCTTCTTCACCATATTCTGGTCCCCAGACTGCTCGCAATAACGTGCGGTGTGTAAGCACTTTGCCAGCATTGAGCATCAATTGTCGCAATAACTCGAACTCGGTTGGCGTCAAGCGCACATCGTGTTCACCGGCGCGCACGAGTCGCTGAACGACATGCATATATAAATAACCGTCTTCACTGCGCAAAATCTCGGGTTGCCCAGGCGAATCGCCGCCGTTTTCAGGCGAATTGGCGCGCCGCAGACATGCACGAACCCGTGCTTGCAATTCATCGTTGCTGAAGGGCTTTGTCAAATAGTCGTCTGCTCCAAGGTCTAAAGCTTCGACTTTTTGCTTTTCCTCTGTGAGAGCCGACAGTACGATGATAGGTGTCTGCATAGTGAGGCGCACCTGCCTGCAGACCTCCAGGCCATCTAGCTCGCCAGGAAGACAGAGATCGAGCAAAATAAGATCGGGTTGATGTGCCCGAGCCATTTCCACGGCCTGTTCTCCGTCATCAGCAACCAGAACATCATAGCCACTGACGGAGAGGTTCCGGCGCAAAATACGTTGAATGGGAAGTTCATCATCAACGACGAGAATACGTTTGCCTTTGACTTTCATAGTTGCTCCTCCGTCGTGGGCGCAACAAGATGGACATCGAACGATGATGGATGACGAGTAGTAGAGTGCGAGCCGGCAGCCTGGGGGGGGTCCAGGGTCGTACTTGCGCTATCCCCTGAAGAGGCGTTATTACTCCATGCCGCCGGGGGAGCTGAGATACTATTATACACGTGAACAGGCAAAGTGAAGACAAAACACGAGCCAACTTCGCCAGGGGCGGATTCCACGCCAATACGTCCCTGGTGGGCTTCAATGATACCACGACAGATGGCCAGACCGAGGCCACTACCGCGCAAATTCAGCCCGTAAAACGTTTTGAAAATGCGTTCGCGTTCACCCGCGGGTACTGCTGTGCCGCTATCGATGACTTTCGCGCGCAGATACTGCAGAGGAGCTACAAGAGTGTCCTCATCGGCAATATCCAGGGATACCAGTATCTCCGCGTGAGCTGGACTGTGACGGAGGGCGTTTTCAATCAGATTATAGAAGACGCGCTCAAGCTGCACATGATCAGCATAGATGAGTGGTAAATTGGGCTGTATGGATGTGCGGATAGTGCGCCCGGAGAGAACACGTTCAAGCCGAGACAAAGCTCCATGAAGGATTTCAACGACATCACACCATTCTTTATCCAGCACTAAGGCTCCCATTTCTATGCGGGACATTTCGACAAGGGCATTGACCAGGATAGAAAGGTGTTCTGTCTCGGTGTCTATATCCTCCAGGATTTCACGCCTGGTTTGATCATCCCATTCAACATCCTCTTGAAGCAAACCTGTTACCGCAGCCTTGATTGTAGTGAGCGGAGTACGCAGATCGTGTGATACCGATGAGAGCAGAGCCGACTTGTTTTTCTCGTCACGTACCTGCTCTGTGACATCGTGAACCTGCAAGACATTCCCAATATGCACGCCTTGCTGGTTAAAAAGGGGATAGCGCGATAGTTGATAATGATAATCAGAAGGTGAGCTATCCAGGCGCAGAGCGGTACGAGAAGGTGCCAGGCGGGCCAAAAAGGCTTCTACATCTGGCTGTTGAGCAGAATACTGAGGCTGGGAAGCGAGGGAAGCGAGGGAAGCGCCTGAGTTTGAGTCTGAGCGCCTGAAGACAGGTTCCAGGGCGAGGGCGCAGCGCAGGTCCTGTCTATGGACATTCCCCTGTTTGAAATCCCGTAGATAGGCGGCCACTTCTTTAGCGTTGCGAATACGCGGCAAGACGTCTGCGAACATATCTTCCAGTGTGATCTCTGTTGAGGAGCCTATGTGCACACCACAAAAGACCTCCGCATAAGGGTTCACAAAGACGCACCGTCCAAGGAGATCAACTACGAACCAGGCATCTTTTCTATGATCATTCGATAGTTTTAACTGTGTAAACAGGCGACTTAATTCACTCAATACTCCAGCACGGGCTAACGCCGCCTCGGCAGTTTGTGTGAGAATTATGATGCCGTCTTCTTGAACTGATGGGAAGCCTTGCGGTACTACCTGTGGCGCTTCTCCAACAAGCTGAGCGTGAAGGGATTGTTCCTCACCTGGCTGCGTAACAAATGGTTGCAGTGAAGAAGACGAGTCCTGTGATCTGCTTTCTGGTAAGAATGTGCCTGTGGATGACGGCGCGTCCTCTTGCTGTGATAGCGAAGGAGAGGGATGGAACAGGGCGTGGAGGTCGCGCTCACTGCGAGTCAGCAGGTGGTCACTGATGAAGTAAAGAAGACTGCTGAAGCTGATGCCGAAGGTACGTTCCGACTCCAGGCGCACGCGGTCAAGCACCTCTTGTTCATTGTTGTTTTGCCCATAAGCCCGTTCCAATTGTTCAATGGCTTGTTGAAAGCGGCTACGCTGGTGTGCGGACTCGAGTAGCATGCCGTTGTGAATGGCGATGGTGGCCTGACTAGCGAAAAGGGAGAGAATATCCGCCTTGAGAGGTGTAAAACCGCCTGGTTCTGGCGAACAGAGGAGGAGAGCGCCATAGACCGTGGACCCCGTCACCAGGGGATAACTAAAGACAGAACGAATGCCAAGTTCTGTTGTGAAAGCGCGGCTCAGAGGGAAACGCTCATCCGAACTGATATCATTGGAAAAGACAGGTTGTCTACGGCGCAATGTGTAGCCGATGATGCCCTGTTCAGAGAGGCCTACATTATTTACCGTCATCCTCCGCAATGTGGCCTGGTTGAGGCCAGATTCGGCTTCCAGGCGAAGGTGCCCTTTGCGTTGATCATAGGTTAAAATGGCAGACGCAACGTTCAAGGCTTTAGCAATGCCAACCACAATTTGATCAAGAATAGTAGCGAGGTCCACTGTAGAGGTAAGAGCACTGGAAACATCTTTGAGCGCCTCGCGTTGACGATCCTGGATTTCCGCGCTTCCACCAACCTGGGCGCTGTCGATGGCAGCCGCCAGCACATGCACAACGGCGTCGATCAGTCGTCGTAAGGTTACATCCGCATAGCTGTCGTGTTGATTGCTGCCTAGCTCAAGCGCCCCTAAGACTTTTTCTCCTACAATGAGAGGAGCTATAAGCGTTGAGCGCAGCTGGTGAAAGTTACTGAGGGCATCACCACAGAGCGCTGGAGGGCCATCTAGCCCTTCGGGGTAGTTCTGCACGATGGTAATGGGGGAAGGCAATGACTGTTCTAGTTTTGAGCCTTCGAGTGGGTGTTGATGGTATTGTGCGACCCATGAACGAGCTTCACGCTGGCAAACGGTGACGCGCACTGCGAGGCGGTCATGACGCAATAATACGACGCCAAAGACATCAAAAGGGATGGCTGGCTCCAAATCAGCCGCCAGGTGTGTATAATCAGGTTTTGCTCCACGTACGCTGGAGACGATACGAGCAACGCGCTCGACGATAGTAGCTTTCGCCTCCATCTGTGTCCTCTCTACTTATTGTAACAGTCAATCGAGAAATATCAAATATCATCGGACATCTTGCTGTTTTAAGGTTTTGGGATGCCTGAAAAGGAAATACAGAAACATGTTCCTCCCTTGTGAACTGTTTTAGTATACCATATAAAAAATCACCAGCGCGATACATTGAATGACTTTGTAGTACATTTGTATCTCTATGTTGCTTACATGTTGATTGTGATTTTTGTGAGTCTTGATGTCATCTCTTTTTCCGTGACAAGTATATCATTTCGGGGGGGAACCCTCGTCAATTTGTTCAGTTCATGTGCTGGCGCAGGCACAAAGGCTACTCGGTCGAATTCTCTGCGCGTTGAGAAACTCTCTTCAGGCAGAAGGGTATTTCCGGCTGGCCTTAGAGACGAGCCGCGATTTTGGTATGCACCTGGAGTATGTTCGCGCGTAGTCTTGCGTCGGAGAGGCATTGCTTCAACAACAATGTCCCACGGCAGAACAATTGTAACAAGGAATCACCTACTTGAAGGAGGCTTACGAAACCTTTGCTGAGCGTAATGCCGTCACCGACCTAGAAAGGGTGAAGCGAATCCTGTCAAAAGATGTGCATATTTTTCCAGATAAGGAGCGGTAATGACAGGAACAAGCAAAAATCGATTCGTTTGAGAAAAGCTGGCAGATCTACGTACTTGACGAGCTGAATGCAGCACGTACGTTGCGATCAGCAACGAGATAGACCAGGATGATAATCGGAATAATGAGGCTGAGAATTCCTGAAATAATGGCCTTCTGTAGTATAAGCACAACATACAGCCCTAAGATTACCCGGATTACCTCAACAATTATAGTCGTCCAGTAGGCCCAGGGTCTCAGTGTCCATAATCCCCAGGCGAGCGCGACCTCGAAAAATCCCAAGATTCAAACCGAGGATGAGAACCACAAGAGCAAGAAGAGCTGAAATGCCTAAAAAAGCAGCAATGATAGTGATCCCCAAAGGACGTGTACGATCTTCCATGTTGCCCTCCAGAAAAAATAGTTGAACACATCATCAAGAGGTCTTTTCGAGATTGTTGTTTAACCTGAAGGCAATCCTCGGTAAGGTTGTTGCTTTCAGGTTAACCATCAAGCATCTTGTCAAGCGAGACCCCCTGTTTGTAGTATAGCATGCAGAGCCGCAAAATACATCCTCAGAACGCGCTATTTTTGTGTGCTGCTTGAGAGGCGAAGCATCTGGAGGCTCATGGAGACAGACCCTTCGCTACGCTCAGGGTGACATGGGTGGCGGCTCAGGGGGTCACTGGGTGGCGGCTCAGGGTGATGCGTATTGGGCGACCACCAGAGGGCGACCACCAGGGTCGCCCCTACTATGGACGAGGTATGCTGGGCGACCCAAGAGTCGCCCCTACTATGGACGTGTATAGCCGGTTAGTTCGACGTAGCCTTCGCCGAGCAGAGGGGTACCTGCGCTCTGGCCATGAATAGTGACGGCGCCTTCCCAATAGGAGTTGCCTGTTGATTGATAGACGACAAGTTCTTGATTCAGCAATTCAGGGTTGAGCGTCAGCGACGTTTGGACCTGCGGATCGTTAATCTTGAGACGCCAGCCGGAGGGATAGGTCGCGCCTGTCGCCTGGCTTGTCCAGTGATTGAGGATACTGACGTGGAGTACGTTCGGGGACAATAAGCGCTCGTGGCCATCCTGGTCAATGTAGCCTACATAGACAGCGCCGATTTTACCCGTGGCGTCGCGTATGAGATAGAGCATCATCTCCGTGTTGTTGTTCAGTTGGATGCTGAACCAGTCCCAGCCACCGCCGCTGAATGAGAGGAAATTGCCCCATTGATGATCCATCCAGGCTTCACCGGTTACTTGTAGCGGCTGGTTGTGGTCAACGAGCGTGCCCGATAGGGACATACGGGTCCGTGAATAGTAGTAAGAAAAGCCGCCCAGGCCATAGGTTATAAGCCCGTTGCCATTGTGCAGGGCAGGCGGTTTGAGGCCACGGAGGGATAGACGCATTGCGTAGCCGGTCATTTGCGCCGAGAGTTGGTCTCGCCCATTTACTCCCTGTATCGACCAATCACCTATCGATACATTGAAGCCGCTGATGGTTGTGCCATCAGAGATGAGCGCCCCTGGCTCGACCTGACGACGCTGGTCAAAATGGAACTGGCCCCGCGTCACGTCACTCATGGCAAAATGAGCAGCATAGACGGGAGGGAAATCGCTGCGCAAAGCTTGAAAGAAGACCAGCTCAAAGCCATAGTGATGAGGCTTCCCGTCAGGAGTTATGGCGGTCATGTGCCCTGTATAATACCACCATTCGGTGAGGTCGCGATGGGCGGCCTCGTCCTGTGGAAAATGTATGGGTGGTAATGTGACCTTTTGTGGCGTGTTGCTCACCTGAGGCAGTTGCGCGTTGGTAGAGACGATGCCTGGAACACCACAGGAGGCCAGGGCAAAGGCCAGTAAAAGTAAGACGATAGAGCGTCTCTTGCCGCGAGTTATATTTTTCATCGCGTACCTCCTATACCCGCATCGGAAAATGTATCAGGTACAGGTACATCTTTTTTTGCACCAGGTTCTTGTTCGCTCGAATCGAGATATTCAGCAAGGACAGGAGGACGGCGTTGCACACCAACAAAGGGCAGCCACCAGTTTAGATTACCGAGAAGGCGCATAGTGGAGGGTACCAGCAAGCCGCGCACGAGGGTGGCATCGATAGCGACTGCAAGAGCCATTCCGAGACCAAGGGCTTTTACCAGAATCATATCGGCAGTGGCGAAACAGGAACTGACCACGATGACGATGACGGCAGCACTGGTAATGATAGCTCCACTGCGCTGCAATCCGAGAGCGACAGCACGGGTGTTATCGCCCGTTTGCCAGAAGGCTTCTTGAATACGCGACAGGAGGAATACCTCATAGTCCATCGAGAGACCGAAAAGAGAACAGAAAAGGAGTATTGGGCCCGAGGCTTCAACGAAACCGAGAGGGGTGAAACCCAGGAATTGATGTAAAAAGCCGTTCTGGAAGATGACCACGAGCGCACCATAGCTTGCCAGAATAGAGAGAGTATTCATCAAGATGGCTTTCAACGGCAAGATGAGCGAACGGAAGAGGAACAATAAGACGATATACGTGGTAACCGCCACGATGAGAATCGCTATAGGAAAATCAGTGTAGAGGGATGAGACATAGTCCATATCACTAGCAGTGCTGCCATCTACCAGGGTTGTGATGCCGTTGCCAGGAGCCGTGTTGCGAATGGTCTGGACTAAGGCCTGTGAGCGTTGATCGAGCATACCATATTTACTGATGACGAGCATCAGGGTGGTATTGCCAGAGACCGACGATTTGAGAAGGGCGGACAGGTAAGGATCAGCGATCAATTGGGTATGGGTATAGACCTGTTCGTATTGCTCCAAGGTGAAGCGCCGGTCCGCGCTGACAATGCTATCAACACGGGCGACTCGAGGGTCGGCCTGGATACGCTGTACATAGTAATAAAGATTACGCACATTATTCGTGGCTATCACATCGCCGGGAGTCGTTACCGCCAAGACAATGGGAGTAGTCTCACGGTCATTAAAGCGTTTTGCCAGCAGGTCGAAGGCAGCGCGCGACGGAACATCCTTCGGCAGAATGGAGGCATCTGGGGCTGAAAAGCGTACTTCCAAGAAAGGTAAACCCAGGGCCACGAGCAAGATGAAGGTAGGCACAAAGATCTGAATGGGGTGGCGCATAACCAACTGGGAGAGTTGATACCAGAAACCGTGTTGATCATCGACTGCAGGTGCAAGAGTGGAGGTACTGGCGAGTGGCTGACTCGAAGTGCGCCGGCGGAAACGTGGCAGTCGAACAGGGAAAGCGTTGATCCTGGTTCCGATGATGGATAACGCCGCGGGTAAGAGGGTAATGGCAGCCAGGACAGCCAGCATTACAACCATTACGCCAGCCACTCCGACTGATCGCAAAAAGTTGATGCGAAAGAAGACAAGTCCGAACAGTCCGATGGAGACGGTCAAGCCTGAGAAAATGACGGCACGACCTGCTGTGGCAACGGAGACGGCGACAGCATCATCGACACTACGGCCATGATGTAACTCTTCGCGGAAGCGACTGACCATAAACAAGGAGTAGTCGACGCCGAGGCCGAGACCAAAGAGCGTGGTGATATTGAGCACAAAAATGGAGAGCGTGGTAAGATGCCCAAGGCCAAAGATGAGTGCAAGCGAGACAGCAACGGCACCTCCGCCGACTAACGCGGGAAGCATGGCGGCGATCACTGAACGAAAGACAAGCAGCAGGGCAATGATAGCGAAGGGAATGGCCAGGAATTCCGCTCGCCGCAGGTCGCGTTCGCTGACTGCTTGAATATCCTCATAAAAGACTGGACCACCGCCGATGGTTGTCTTTAAATGGGGAACCGGCTGCAGGCGATTTTCCAGTTCAGGCAGAAGCTTTGATGCGGTATCAGGATCGGGCTTGAAGAGTACATTGACATAAGCGGCATGACGATCCAAGGAGATCTGTCGCGGATTGTCGGTAAAGCTGACTATGCCTGAGACTTGTGACCAACCGCGCACTCTTGAGAGGGCCTGTTGAGACTCTTGAATAAATTGCGGGCTATCAGCACTACCAGCGCTACCAATGCCTGTGTCCTGGCTGGTGAAAATCACCTGAACGATGGTGAGGTCGAGATGCACTTTTTGCACCAGCAGATTTAGTGCTCGCTCCGATTCGGCATCGGGGCTGACGAAGCCCCCTGAGCGCAGCACCTGGCTAGCCTGGGGGGCAAATGGTAATGAGACTGCGATGGCGACCATCCACAAGCCCACTATCAACCAGCGAAAGCGGGTGGCTATTCTGCCTAGATGGTAGAACATATATTTGGGCCTTTCTCAGGTGAGTCTTTCTTGATGTGACGTTCATTGCTGTTTCGAGGGGTAACATTCATGAGTTTCTCGACGCTTCTACATTCTTGTTGTATGATAATACCTCTACATAATTGTAGTAGTCCTCTGCAATGCAAATGTCAAGAGGATGGAGGCTGAGGTGTTTTCATGGCAAAACAGACAAAGGATAAAAAAGAGCAACCTAAGGCTGCGTCGAACCATGTGCCAATCAAGGTGATTACGGTCAATCGGCAGGCCTATCACGACTACTTTGTTGAACGCACAATTGAAGCTGGAATTGCTTTGATGGGTACTGAGATAAAGTCTATTCGCGATGGTAAGGTGAATTTGCGGGGATCTTATGCCATAACACGAAACGGCGAGTTGTGGTTAGAAAATGCACACATTGCGGTGTATGAACACGGCAACCGCTACAATCATGAGCCGTTGCGTACGCGTAAATTGCTGCTCCACCGGCGCGAGATCGCTCAATTGCAAGCAAAAGTGGAGACCAAAGGATTGACACTCATTCCGCTGAAGCTGTATTTGAAGGGCGGGAAAGCGAAGATCGAACTGGGCCTCTGTCGCGGTAAAAAGCTCTATGATAAGCGCGAAGCAATTGCTGAACGAGAAGCAAAGCGAGACATTGAACGTACGATTCGAACAAGGTAAAGAGAATATGTCACTGCAGGAATTGTGTCTTTCACCGGTACGAAAGCTTGCGTTCCTGGCTGAAGAGCATGAGGAGTGAGATAAGGGCGATGAAGGCCAACAACATAGTCAGGAGGATGAGGCCGTCGAAACCCCAGGTTTTGGCAAAGAGGCCACCGAGGCCATTGCCCAGAAGTTGGCCTACACCAAGGAAGATTGAGTACAACCCCATGAGAAGACCGCGGTCTTTGACAACATCTTCGGATATATCGGCCAGATAGGCAAGGGCAGCGGGCGCAAAGCTACTTTCGGCAAAAATACCGGCCAACAAGAGTGGTATCCAGATGAGCAGTAGTTCATCGTTGCCAACTCCACGATGATTGATGCCGGCCAGGGCAATAGAGGCCAGATAGATACCCGCTATCGAGGTGAGCATGAGTCTCAGGCGAGGAATACGGTTGAGAAAGAATGCCCAGAAAAGGAGGCTCAGTCCGAAAAAAAGAACATAGGTCCCCAGAACGAGACTCAATGTATGGCCACTGCCAGGGCCGCTCATGCTGCCCATCAGTAGTTGATCGGGGTTCCTGTGGTGCCTGGTAAGAATGAAAGTCACTTGTGAGCCGATCCAGACACCAACAAGGGCGTTGATACAAATCCAGGCAGGAATGAAGATAAACAGGCGAGGAGTACATAAAATGCGCCAGTAGCGGAGATCTACTACACGAATATTCCCATGTTCAATTACCTGCATCACTTTGGGGGTAAGAATCATGCAAAGTATTACCACGAGGTAGAGCGAGGCGATGAGAATAAAGGCGTAACGTCCCAGACGATCCCAGGCAAACCCTCCAAGGATGACACCCACAGCTATTCCACCACTGGTGGCAAGTTCAAAGAAGCTCATGACCCGCATACGGCGTGACTGTTCATGCGAGGTGTAATCAGCAAGGTACCCAAGGACAGCCGGTGTAGTAATGGCAGATGACGTGCCGGAAATCAGGCGCAAACTCAGAAAGTAGGGCAAGGGGTTTTGAAAAGGGACAAAAGGGATGAGAGCTACCTCGATCAGTCCCACCAGAGGTCCGATGATGAGAAAATAGCGACGGTGCCAACGATCGCTCAAGGCACCCATGAAGGGAGCAAGAACCAGTTCTGTGGCAAAAAAGACGACGGAGAGGAGGCCCACCTGGAGGCTGTTGATGGAGTTGCCTGTATGAGACGCAAGTTGAGCGAGGAACAAGCCAAAAATGATGGTTCCCGCACCGCCATTTGCGCGTAATATAAAGGTTCCGATGAAAAGAGGCGTTATTGAGCGTCGAGGCATTTACGTCCTTTTATCCCATTGGGCAGTGTCAATGTAGGCGTTATGAGCTTTGATGCGTTTTCGCCATGTGATTAGAGCGATGACGCAGCCTGTTATTATCAGTAATACAGCTAATACCATGAGCAGGAGCAAGATGAGTCGTGTTGTCTCGTCACTTGTGGTGCTGAGCGCAAGTAATCCCAGAACTCTCATAATTTCCTTCCCCTCATAAAGACCCCAGGGCGATCCCGTCGCCGAGATCGCCCCCCCAGGCCCCCCAAGGTTGACCGCAAGGGTCAACCCTACTATATACGTTATATGTTTTTGCCTGATGTGGTACGGTGTTTTCGATCCCTATTATTGAGGGGTCCTCTTGAGTATTTCGTTTCTATGATATCATGACGGTACAGAAAGTTAGATGGTAACTTTCTAGCTTGATGGCCTTTTGACCCTTTCAGGCGCGAGCCTATTCGTCGGTATCATGGAGAAACTGGAGCGGCCATCCGGTTGCGCTTGCGCGCTTCTTGAACGAAGCCAAGGCGGCGCGAGATGGCGGCACTGCGAAAGTAACATGACACAAGGGTAATCTAGCGCTTACATTGGAGAAAGTGCTCATGAGATGGTTCACAAATTCCTCTCTCTCCTTGGTATTGTGGCAAGCAGAAAAGCGAAAACGCCCCCTTATTGCTAGCATTAATGTTGTTAATCGGTGCAATTTGCATTGTGCAGGTTGCTATTGGACCAGAACAGAGCGATAGGAGGAACGTGTAGAGCTTTCTATCGAGGAGGGAGTGGAACTCATACACGTGCTCCGGAAAAGAGGAATACGCCAATTTTTCTTTGTTGGTGGCGAGCCAATGACTGAACGTGGAAAGGTTGAGCGATGGGTTCGAGAGGTGGCAAAATAAGGTAACATGTTTTGAAAGAGTATAGGAGGATCAGAATGGATCGACCGATTCCCTGGTGGCTACGAGCTATCTTTGTCCTGGTTGCAGCCCAGGCACTGCTGCTCGTAGCGGTCTTCTTCCAGGCCACGCTCGTAAGCTTGCTTGTGCCCTGGCCTGCAAGCCCCTTGAACGCACGCTTTATCGCATCCCTGTACACAGCACTTGGTATCGGTGTCTTGATGTGCAGTTTTTCACGAACTTTTCGCGAGGTACGGATAGTGTTATTCGGCATTGGATTCGCGACGGGGCTGTTGTTCTTACTCACACTCTACCGCATGTTTTTGTATCCAGGGGAGCTGGACCGCTTTCCGTTCATCTGGATGCTGTTTTACATCGTCGATCCATTGCTCGTGGCTTTCAGCTTCTGGCGACTAGGTGGTAAGGATACAGCTGCCCGGGGAACAAACCCGCTCACCCCGCTCTGGATAGTACAGGCGGGAATCTTCGGAATCGTAGGGTTGCTCCTGCTGCTGTTCCCTGGAGTAGGCGTCGCAATCTGGCCATGGCGCATGACCGAACCGTTGTCGCAGCTTTACAGCGCCTTCTTCTTGACACTGGCGATTGGCAATGCACTGGCGATACGTGAATCTTACTGGGAAGGCGTACGGTGGCTCACGTTTATACTCGCACTTTTGGGGTTGATGGTGCTAGTCGTCTCACTGGTGGACTTTCAGCGCTTCAAGCCCGGCATATCGACAGTGATCTGGTTTGCGTTTTTCAGTTTCGAATTCCTCGTCTTTTCTGCTTTGTTCCTGGTAGGCCGCCGGGTACAACCAACATTGAAAGGAGAGCCAGTGTGAGCGAGCAATCGGGCGTGAGCGAGCAACCAGGGCAAATTGTTGAGCAACGAAGCCGTGCGACCCGCATATTGCACATTTACCTCTGGATCACGATGAGCCTGCTGTTCATACAAGGAAGCGGTTCGCTGCTGCTACGGCTGCGACCAGATATTGAAGCCGTCACGCCCTGGATACTGGCAACGCTCATGAACGGCAATACTCCTCATGCGATTTTGCATATCGCCTGGGGGGCCGTCGGACTAGCCATCCTCTTTACACAACACTCCAATCGCGTACGACTAGGATTGGGACTGACCTTCGGGGTGTTTTATACACTGCTTGGCTTTCTGGGGATAGTGACACATAATCCCTTTGGTTTGCGTCTCGCCTGGGAGGAGAACGCGTTCCATTTGATAGTTGGTCCCCTCATGCTGCTGCTGGTGTGGCTGGCCTGGCGTAGCAAGGATAGTTCTCTGGCGGCTGCGGGAAAACCCAGGGTTTCCTGACCAGAAGTTGACAGCGTGTGCTATTGTCGTTGAAGAATTCCGGGAGACCCTTATGCCTAACATGGATGCCGATTCGACTGTTCCTCGTTCCGCCACTGGCGCAGACTACGCGGAGTTGCGTCGTAAGGTAGTAGCAGCAGGGCTGCTCAAGCGAACATATGCGTACTACCTTTACCGTGGGGGGATGTGTTTTGCATTGCTGCTGCTTGCGGTAGTGCTGCTGTTTGTGCTTCCGGCAACAGTTGTCTGGACGGTTCCGGTCACAGTGCTGCTGGGATTTGCCCTCGTACAGGTTGCCCTGATCGGACACGATGCAGGTCACCTGGAGGTCTTCAAAGATACGCGAAAGAACTGGGCGTTGGGTCAGTTGTGCTGGAGCGTTGTTGGAGGAATCGGGTTCTGGTATTGGAATGATCGTCACAACCGGCACCACGGGCGTACCAATGATGTTGACGATGACCCCGACATCCAGGGCGCCGGCTTGCTGGCTATTACCTTTACCGAGCGAGAGGGGGAAGCTCGCCGTGGCTGGCAACGCACAGTCGTCAGGTTCCAGTCTGTCCTAATCTTTTTAGTACTCTTACTCTTTGCCTTTGCCTTTCGGGTAGAAGGCTTGCTCTTTACGCTCCGACAACTACACGGCGTTCGCAAGTTGTTCGAGGTTGCATTGCTTTCACTCAATATGTTGATGTGGGTCGTTCTGATGATCTTTCTCGGCTGGAGGGGGATCGGCATATTCGTGGGGAGCCAGATCATCGCAAGCATCTACATGGGAGCAATCATCGCCCCCAATCATAAAGGGATGCCTGTGTGGGCACATGGTACTAAGCTCTCGTTTTTGGAGCGACAAGTGCTCAGTTCACGCAACGTCACCTCGCACCCTGTCTGGGATTTCCTCTTCGGTGGCCTCAACTACCAGATTGAGCATCACCTCTTTCCAACCATGCCACGAGTGCATTTTAAGCATGCCCGCGCTATTATCAAGCCCTTCTGCACGGCGCATGGTCTGCCTTATGAGGAGGTAGACCCGCTGACCTCCTATCGCATGGTACATGCAGCGTTTCGTCGAGTGGGACGTGCCGTAGCCTGAACAGGTCGGCCATTTTGCTTCTACGACGCTCTGTCTAGCATAGAAGGAGTTTATCATGAATGAAGAAAGAGAAGGGTCTCATCCTTCGACACATGAAAGAGCTATTGCTCAATCAGTTCCCAAATTGCGGGAAGGCGTTCAAGGTGCAGGGCAATGCGTGGAGCCTGGAGCAGGTGATAAGATTGATATTCTCGCCCGGCAGTATGTTCATCAGTGGAATGCAACAGAAGTGGTCACGGCTTTAAAAGAAAGAAGACTACCAGTCAAGGGATATCAGAAGCTGATAACGAAGGTATATCCGCTGGTCGTGGGTTTCAATGGTGGGTTGATCCTGAGCATTGGTAAGATTGCGGAACTGCAACAATCTGCCCAAGCCCGTGAAATCGTAGAGGAAATGCTGAAGGTTGACCATGTACGCAACTCGCTGCGCATCCAAGCATTAGCTTTCGAACTACACACGGTTGCTCGCGAAGAGCGTTTACCTGTGCTACGAGCACTGGCCGGACAACTCCAAGAAGAACAGGAACACAATGATTACTACCGGCAGATGTTAGAGGCACATGGGATTGATCACGAAGCCTTCTACACGGCATTTGAAATGTATCTTCATGCGCTTTCCACTGAAGAGCGAGATCGAATGACCCAGGAGGTACTCACTGCTTTGAAGGAAGGCTATACTCCTGAAGGTTTTCCCAGCACTGCCTTGCCTCAAGAAATCTTAGGCCTTTGTCATTATCTCGTACGAGTTGCAGATGATCCAGCGATACCGTTCATCATCTATCATGCTTTACAATGCGCTATTGAGTTTGCCCTTGTAAAGGCAGTCTCGGAGTCAGTTTTCCCAGGAGTTGCCGGCACGCGTGATCACCCTCAACTTCGCCCAGAATTAGTACCTGATGCTGATGTGACTGAGGCGGGCGGTGTGCCACCTTCAATCAAGTGGTGGGATGAACATGCAGATTACGGTCAAGGCGGTCGAGCTGAACTGCAACATGTGAGACATGGACGAGAACAACTGAATTGGAACCTGACAGAGGAGGACGATGTAGAGGAGGCTCTGCGGAGAGTTGATGACGTTTTACGGCTCTTTGCGGCTATCTAGCGGGATACCCGGTTTCAGGGCAGTAGTATTGATCGCCCTGGATGGTGGAAAGGAACGAATAGAGCATATTAGGGAGATCACCGGTCCTTAGGAGTTGGAGGGTAAGCCCATGAGTAGCGAGCAAGCAAAGCGTGGTGAATGCGGTGGTCAGCATGCTGTAGTGATCGGCGCGAGTATGGCAGGCCTGTTAGGTGGCCGGGTGCTTTCAGACCACTTTGAACGCGTGACAATTATCGAGCGTGATCGGCTTCCAGAGAGTGCTGAGGCGCGCAAAGGTGTTCCACAGGGACGGCATGTCCATGGATTACTGAGCAAAGGTGCGGCTATTCTGAAGGAGTACTTCCCAGATCTCTTTCCCGCTCTCGTCAAGGGAGGATCCAGCCACGTAGATACGCTTGCAGATGTCTGCTGGTACTACTTTGACGTGTGGAAACTTCAATTTCCCAGCGGCATGAAAGGATACAGCCAGAGCCGGCCCTTCCTCGAACAGCATGTGCGGGAGCATCTGGCCGCCAGGACCAATGTGTTCTTCGTCGACGAGTGTGAGGCTATAGGGCTCCATTCTAATGACGACAATACGCGTGTCACAGGTGTGCAACTGCAGCATCGCAGCGCAGGGCAGTGTGAGGAGGAACTGGCTGCGGATCTTGTCGTTGATGCCAGTGGGCGAGGTACGCGAGCCCCCCATTGGCTGGCATCCATGGGGTATGGTGAGGTGAAGGAAACAATCGTCAAGGTGGATGTTGGGTATGCCACACGCATCTATCGCCGCCCTGGCCAAACGCCCCTCGACGGGAAAGTGTTGATCATTTACCCTACCCCTCCCGGTAAAAGGGCGGGGTATGTGTTTCCCATTGAGGGCGACTGCTGGATGGTGACACTGGCGGGCTGGCTGAGGGACTATCCACCCAACGACGAGATTGGCTTTCTGGACTATGCTCGCAGCTTGCCGGTACCCGATCTCTATGAGGCGATCAAAGACGCGGAGCCTGTGACGCCTATTGCGACCCATAAGTTTCCCTCTAACCAACGGCGTCACTACGAGCGGATGCCCCGCTTTCCCGAGGGTTTCGTTGTCCTTGGTGATGCAGCTTGCAGCTTCAATCCCATTTACGGGCAAGGCATGACGACTGCCGCGCTGGAGGCGAAGGCCCTGGATGCCTGCCTGGATCGGCAGTCGCGCCTTCGCAGCCACGGGGATTTGACGGGATTAGCTCGCCGTTTTCAGAAAGCAATAGCCAAAGTGGTGGATGTACCCTGGTTGCTCGCGACGGGCGAGGATTTTCGCCACCCGGAAACGGTGGGATATCGACCTCCAGGAATGGATTTGCTCAACTGGTA
This sequence comes from Chloroflexota bacterium, assembly GCA_005881495.1. Next base: position 30,299 of record VBHI01000221.1, on the reverse strand, counting down.
CACGGCCCGGGTGCATGTACTGGCTGGTTCTCATCCTGTGGTGACCTTACGCCTCTACCAGGTCTTGAACATGCTCAAGCCGCCCATGGTGCTTTTCGAGCCTCGCGTGCTGTTTCCCGTCCTGTTCAAAAGGTGGTCCTCGCAGGGTAATCATGAAGCGACGATGAAGATTCACCGTTCGCAGCAATGGGACCAGTCTGCAGAAGCAGAGCAACTGAGGAGTTGAAATCACGTACCGGTAGGAGAGTTGTATGGGACTCGTTGTGCAAGGCGTCGAAGTGTACCTGGTAGATAGAGGCTCAGGCGAGCCGATATTGTTTTTACATGGGGTTCCCAATACCGCGGAGATGTGGTCTGGTGTGATTGCTCACCTGAGTACCAGCCACCGCTGTCTCGCTCCGGACTTGCCTGGCTTTGGCAGGTCGATCGCACCGTATAGCTTTGATTGCTCTTTAGAAAATCGAGCAGGCTTCATCAATGAACTGGTGGAGGCGATAGGCATACATGTTCCTCTCAATCTCGTCGTTCATGATCACGGTGGTCCTTATGGGTTAGCCTGGGCCGTCAAGCACCCGGAGAAGATCAGACGAATGGTCATCATGAATACACTCTTCCAATCAGATTATCCCTGGCACATCTGGGCGCGCATCTGGCGGACTCCACTGGTGGGAGAGTTGAGTATGGCGGTGCTCAACTGGCCGTTGTTTCTGTGGGAATTACGGCGCGGCTCCCGGAAACTGAGCGTTGAATTTATTCGAGATGCCTATTCTATGATAAGTCCGATGATGAAGCGGATGGTTTTGCGTCTTTACCGCGCGACTGATCCAGAGGTGTTCGTTGGGTGGGAGGATAAACTCCTCGCATTGACGGCTTGTATTCCGACCATTGTTTTGTGGGGTGACCGCGACCCATATATCGCAAAACATTTTGCTGAGCGATTCGGGGCGCAGACGGTCCAACATTTTCCCACATGCGGTCACTGGATTGCTAACGAAGCGACTGATGAGGTGCTACAATGGCTGGAGGAATTTCTGACGAGATGACCAGAAACAGCCTGAACAGGTGAAATTACCATGCCCTTTCAACCATTTGATTACTCTGCTATAGACCATCGTCCGTGGCCAGCGCTACAGCGCTTTTCCAGGAGGATCTTTGTATTTTTGATGCGTTTGCTGATACGGCTGGAAGTCGAGGACGTTGAACATATTCCAGCGACGGGTGCCTTCGTGTTAGCGGCCAATCACCTGCACCTCCTCGACCCAGCATTAGGCCTTATTTGTGTTCCCAGGCGCATGGTTGGCATTGCCAAGGACAAGTGGCGAAGACCGCCATTTAACTGGTTTCTGACGGGCATGAGCGATATTATCTTTGTCGGCAATTCTAACCGGCACGCTCTTCTCCAAGCCATCAAGGTATTACAAGCTGGGGGTGTAATGGCTATATTGCCGGAGGGTACCCGCAGTCCCAACGGCGCGCTGGGAAAAGGACACATGGGCGCTGCTCTCCTGGCAACACGCGCACCTGCTCCTGTATTACCAGCAGTAATATACGGTCAGGAACAGGCGATGAAGTATTGGAAAAGGTTGCGAAGAGTGCCAGTGAATGCACGCATCGGCACGCTCATAGAACTGCCACCCGGCAAAGCGGATAGAGAACAACTGGAGACTTATACCGAGCAGATCATGATTGCAATAGCCCGCTTACTCCCGCCCGAATATCGCGGTGTCTACGCAGAGCTGGCCCGCAGCGCTGGTGAAGACCACATGCTCAGTTAACCAAACGAATATGCATTATTTATTGCCAGGTAGGTCAGATGGGATGAGAGCAAAGACCAGGGTCGTACGAAGGGTGCCATCTGGCGCGGCCATCTGGTTGCGCATGCGCGCTTCTTGAACGAAGCCCAGGCGGCGCGGGATAGCGGCACTGCGGACGTTTCGTTCGTCGCAGCGGATCTCGACGCGATTGGCAGCAAGGGAGGCAAAGGCGTAATTTGTCAAAAGCTGTACGGCCTCAGTCATATACCCATGCCCTGATGCAGAGACGCGCACCCAGTAGCCGATTTCAAAACAGCGGTGTTCCCAGCTTTTCGGGTGGATGCCAGTACCGCCTAGAAAGCGGCCAGTTGTTCTTTCCCAGATGCTGAGCACGAGGGCCCTGCGGGTCAACCATTCTGCCTCCTGGTTGATAATCCAATCTCGAGTCTCTTCGACTGTTTGATGAGCGTCAGCGAAAGGGAGCCAGGGGCGGATATGGTCGCGTGACTCGGCTATGGCTTCGAAGAGCTCCTGCGCGTCGCTTTCGCGATATGGACGCACGACCAGGCGTTCGCTATGCAGTTCTTCAAACAATGGTATAAGGGTTGGGTATTGAGGTGTATTCATATTCATGTGTTCTCTCTATTTGATGGGTCCCTATTGATATCGTGCCCGACCTGGGGATGCGTCTTAACGCATCCCTAAGCGGGTTACTGATTGCATAGCACAGGCAGTTCTATGCAGGTGGGCGGGTTTTCGCCAGGACGCAACCCCTTTTCGAAGACGTCGTACTGTCGAGCTACATAGATGCCTGTTCTTTGCTGCTCCTGGGCAATACCTGCCAATTGTTGTGCTTCAAGAAACAGATCGAATTTGAGCTTGCCCTGCTGGTAGGAACCATCCGCGGATTCATCCGCATCGATCATCATGCGCCAGAATCGGCTTACAGGTGTATACCCTTCCTGCTCAAGAAGCTCTTTTGCCTCCTGATTGATGGCGCTCACCGCGCTATGTAGGACAACTCGCAGGCCTGACGGTGCTTGTTTGACGTACTGGCGTGCCCTGTGTTCCGCGAGTCGCAGCAGCAGTGTCCCAATACCGCGTCCCAGAAAATCAGGGTGGACGCGAACTCTCATATGGATTTGCGTATAATCGCTCGTCCAGAGTTCCGCGTAGCCAACAAGCTGACCCTTGTTGGTAGCGATGATCCAGGCATCGGTATCAAGGTTGAAACCGGGCCTTTGCCAGTCCGCGAGTAATTCCTCCTCTGTGTAGTCAGACATTCCGTCTTCGGCGATATCAGATGCTATATGTAATTTGGTTACGTCGCTCAGGTCTTTTAACCTGGGCGGGCGAGCTACAAGGTTTTGTAGTGATATAGCCATGGATGATTTCTCCATTCTTTGTAGGAGCACCGCGATGTAAACTATCAAATCCTACGCTCTACGCTGAGACGTGTCTCCTGCCTATTGATCAGAATATTATCCGTTTCTCTTCAACTTGCCGGTTTTCTTGGCGTAGCGCTCGGCGATGCCAAAGATGTAGATGCCGAATGGGATGCTCACGATACCAGTTATCAGTAATGGCCAGGTATAACTCCAGATCTCTGGAGACCAGATAACCTGGTTTCTCAGTATACCCGCACGCAATCCCTCTAACACGTAGGTCGCAGGCGAAATACGTGCTAATGGTTGCATCCAGGCCGGCAATACTTCTACGGGATAGTAGACACCCGATACCAGCAGGATGACCGCGCGTACGATGAACGACATCTGCATACCTTTTTCGGTATAGAGCAGTGGTAGAACGGCGGTCGCGATGCCAAAGCCGATAAACGAGACACTGCCTACGAGCAACATGAAGATGGCCGTCGCGAAGTTGGCATGGCTGAGATCGAGGTGGAAGAATACTCCCACAACGATCAGCTGTATCACAGTGAAGAGCAATCCATGGACGACAGCGTACATACAACTACCGACCATATGCGTAAAGCGCGAGATGGGCGCCATAAAGGTGTATTCAATGGTGCCTTCCCAACGCTCCATGTTGATGATGTCGGTAACACCATCGAAGGTCACACTGAGGTATGACCAGACTGATGTGCCGATCAACAAGTAGAGAATGAGAAAGCTCGTGTCAATCTTGACGCCGGTAATCAGCTGGGCGCTGGCGCCGATGTAGGTTACCGACATGGCGTTGACTATGTTGTAAACCAGCCAGACTAGCTCCCAACCCCAGTAACGCCTGGTCAAGTTCCAGTTGCGTTCAAAGAAGGCGTAGGTTGCACGTCCCTGGTGCATCAAAGAAGACATTGTCGTATTACTCCTTGACTATTCTTCGTTATCTTCGCGTTGTGCTTCGAAGGCTTCGAAGGCCTTTTCCCAGCTACCGTAACGTTCGATGTCTTCTGCCGTGATCTGGTGTGCGGCAGTATAGTGCATGAAAACCTCATGCATGGTGACATGTTTTGTACGACCCATGATGACTGCGACTGTGCGCTTGAGTTCCAGCGCTTCCCCTAAGGCAACAATACGACCTTGATCGATGATGGCAACACGATCACAGAGAGCCTCCGCTTCATCCATATCATGTGTAGTGATGAGGATGGTAGCATCGTGCACTTCGCGCAACTCTTTGATAAACGTCTGGACATCGATCTTTGAACGAGGATCAAGTCCGGTCGTTGGTTCGTCCAGCAGAAGCACTATGGGAGCGGTGAGGAAGGCACGGGCGATCGCAACCTTCTGTTGCATACCACGCGACATGTTTTCCAAAGGCGCTCCAATGCGGTCAGGCTTGATACCCAGGCGTCCGAGAATGCCACGGATTTTGGTACGCGCTTCATCTGCCGGCATATTGTAGAGCCTGGCTGCATAGAGCAGATTCTCCATTGGTGACAACTTTTTGAAGAACGAGGCTTCTACGCTAACGCGGTTGATGATGCGTTGTACGGTACGCTCATCCTTTTCGACATCATAACCAAAGATGGTGACACAGCCGCTATCAGGAATAAGGAGCGTCGAAAGAATACGTATCAAAGTTGATTTGCCAGATCCATTTGAACCAAGAATACCAACGATCTCACGACGTTTGATAGTCATGGAGACGTTATCAACAGCGCGCACTATGCGCTTTTCTTCTTTTTGATCGTCATTCTTTTTACGCCAACGCAATAATGGGCGTGACTTTTTGAACAATTTGGTTACGCCGTCAATGACGACCGCGTCTTTTGTATCGTCGATAACAACATTTTGTTCTGGTTGCATATCTACATTTATAGCCATTGCTGTTCTTTCCTCCTTTGAGGTAGCTAAGGAGCGTTATCCGAAGGATATGTCCGTTAGCGTACTGCACATTTCTAACAGGTACATCGACCATTAGAACAGGTTTTCGGCTGTTCATCCGGGCACCCATTCTGATCCGAATAACGATGGTTCTCATTGCATGCTTTACCTCAAAGTAGCGAGCTGGACAACTTACATATTCTTTTTCTTGACCTTCAAAGAGACGACAAAAAACCGTGGGACTGTTTTTTTCTGCCAGTGCCCACGGTTGAAGGGGTCTCTTTTATGTTACCTACTCATTCATTTTCTCTGAAGTCGGTAGGTGGAGATCCCATGGAGATGGGCACACTGCAGCCTTGGGCGAAGGTGAGGATAGGGGAAACGCAAAGTTCCGCCCTCACGACACTGCTGTTGGACAGCTTACCCAGGCTGATGGGCATAGCATGGCTGTAAACAGCGATTTCATCGCGCAGACGTGTCATGCTGAGCCACTGTGTTTGGTTTGTCATGCTCGCCATCTCCTTCCATGAGATTTTTTGTTTCTTTGTCCGACTTGAATTTGGTGCGGTCGGTTTTTCCAGATAAGTTTAGGGATTGCTTTTGCAATCCCGTTATTAGGATTATACGGGATGAGTTAGCTGCTTGTCAATGGTTTTTGGTTGTTTAATCGATATTTAATAAATGTTGTTTTTGTTTTCCTCGGCCCGCAAGCGGGCCTCGGAGGGTTTTGGTGTCGCATTGGCAATCCATGGCTGTGCCATGGATTGCCAATGCGACTTTTGTGCCATGGTTTGCCAATCCGACATTAGTGTTGTGGATTGCCAATGCGACATTTGTTTTGTAATGAAAGAGACGATTGTGGTGGTCATTTTTTGCGTAGGAGTTTTGATGGTGATAGTCAACAACATTTGTGGATGATAGGCTCTAATAGGACGCCATAACGAATTTTGTGTAATGGCACATAGCAGAAAAGCCTAGAAGCTAGGTCTGGACTGGTTTTAACGCCTTCCCACTACATATCGTTACACAAAATTTGATGGTGATAGTCAAAAACATTTGTGGATGAGAGGCTCTAACAGTCGGGTGTGCTCGGCGAGATGGGCGCACTCTACTGGTTTATTTGTGTTCAGGCATGGTTCAAATAGAGTTAATCCTGCTTGACAATGTTTCTGTAGGCCAAGCATAAAAGTGTCAAGCGCATTTGAACCATACCTCAGTTCTTCTTTTAGTTTGCCTTTTTGTGTGACCTGCGCTATTGCTATATACCGCTTGATGGCTTCTTCAGGTATCTTGTTGGAGACCTCAAGGGCGGGTAGGCGAATGAGTGTGAGGTAATAATATCAAAACGACAAATGTGTTGGCTACCAGTCCTGTTCTAAGGCGCGACGAGCACGTCTCTTGACCCATAATTGCCTGACGGATTTCCAGGCGCGCCTGGGAAGGACTGCTAAAACATATGGATGTTTAAGCATGTAAAAGAAGAAGCGCGGCTGCAGACGCTGCCATAAGCGAGACAATTCGTTTATTTCTCCCGAATTACGAGGGTGATCAGCGCTATCTGGATTCGCCCACAATTCGCGAGTGTAGATGTCTCCGAAGTGCTCTAATGTCGCCGTTTCGCCTGGTGCGGCTATTGCCAGTGTCTTGACAAATTCATTGGGGGTTTGAGAATACTTTAAGGGTATACCCGCCCAATTTGCCAGGATACAGATGCGCCCAAATATTTGAGTTGACAACCTGTAATTTCGGAAGAGACGGCGCCACCAGATGTTAAAGAGCAGTAGACTGACAAGGATGAGCAGGACGACAGCACCAAATGCAATGCTTGCCTGCTGACGCAATTGAGCCGCAAACTGCACCGATGTATTCGCAGAGGTTGGTCCACCGGTATCTGCCGCTTCATTTCTGATAAGCTTGCGGTTTCTTCCTGGGTTTGGGGTTATTCCACCGACGGGGATCAAACCCGTGGTACCTTGCTGATACTGACCGGGGTAAGGACGTTCGAACGGTGAGAAACTTGCCGACGGCTCGAAGTTGATCCAACCATAGCCAGCGAAGTAGATTTGCGTCCAGCTATGCGCATCGGTGCCATAAATGATGTGATCATGATGCGCCGGGTCTGATCGGCCATTGGTATAGCCAGCGACAACGCGGGATGGAATGCCAAGCGTGCGAGCCATGACGGCCATAGTGGTGGAGAAGTAATTACAGAAACCTCTATGGTTACCGCTGAAAAGAAACCACAAAACGCCCTCCTGACCGGGGGGTAGGTTTACATTGACATCATAGGTGAAATTGGTATGCAAGTAGGTCTCGAGTGCCTGGACCTTATCGAGCATAGTTGGAGCATTGGCGGTAATAAGTCGTGACAGGACAGCAATACGTGGATCAAGATCTTTCGGCAGCTGCAAATAGGCAGCAAGTATCGATGGATCGTAGTAGGTCAAGGGTAGTGAACCTTCGAAATTATCCGAAATGTGGGGAGAATCGGCAGGCATAGGGATAGAGCGCAATGCCTGCAGATCGGCAGAAGAGACATATGAAGTAACGGTATAGTGCTCTCCCGCCGTGAGTTTGCCGTTCCTCGCCAGGAGAGCTACCATTGAATCACTGTTCTTGGTGCCCAATACGGTAGAGTCTAAATTAACTGTGCCGATCTGTGAAGCCCCGAGTATATAGGGATATTGCTCGCCGGGAGGATTGACCACGGTGATCTGCTGGTCCACTGTATGAACTACCTGAGACTCACTAGGAACTACAGCATTCGACTGAAATGGAAGACCGAAGGTGGGACTATTGGACCAGCCGCGTCCATCGTAGGTATCATAGCTGAGAGACTCAAGATATTGGGTCGAATCATTACTCTGGACGGTAAAGACGATATCTTTATTGAGATTGGGATTGCCCCCCAATACCAGTGTATCTCTGAAGTTTCCATGGTTATTCGGGATATTACCGCCATTGAGGGAGATGACTCTATTCCAGGTATCCTCGAGTTGTACCCAGGGATTCGCGTTGGCGCTCCAGACCTGGGAAGCAGTATCATTGATGTAACCCCAGGGAAGGAACCAGGAAAAGACCAGGATGGCAATGGAGATGAGGGCGCCGGCTTGCATTACATCCCAACCGAGGTCATCAGCGTAACGCAACCCCTGACGTCGCCAGCGCCTTGTTGATTCAAAGAGGTTGAAACGGAGCACAAGCAGCAAGGAGGCCATCAAGAAGACGACGAGGAAGACAATATAACCAGAATCTACATTACTCAAGTTGATGAGGAGTACGACAGCATTGGCAACAACCATGAGCCAGGGACTACGTGTGCGATACAGGAGCCAGGCGCTGCTATAGGCCAGCAAAAACCCCAGCGCGGTAATGAAGAAGAGAAAGATTGAGTCGTCCTCGCCGGTACCACCGGCGATTACGGTTACAAACCAATGATGCATACCATGGGACAGCATAGCTGTATCGCCCCCATAATAGGCACCAGCAGTTTGCCAGAAGGCAATCAAGAGGGCCAGGAATATGGCGATGAGATGGACCGGTAAACGAGGAATACGCTGTTGTTTGGAGGCAATTACACCGGCGATGAGACCCAACAGAGTGGTAAGGGTAAGAATATTGAGATGATCGACCCAGCCTACCGCTTGCACACACCAGATGGTACTATACACTACCGTAGCCAGCATGATCAGTGAAAACCACCCCTCCTCTATACCTATATGGATACGAAAGGATGGTTTACGAGACTGAGCATTGTTATTCTTGCCCAGACCTCCACCTGATGAACGGGTATCGGAGATAATCTTCGCTAGTCGATCAACCCCTGCATCCCGCATAGCATCTTGCATGGATATTACCTCCGTAGGGGATAACTCGCTTCATGGCTACTCTCAAGAGCTTTAATGAGCGACTCCCCACATTTTACACGCGCTATAGGTATACCTGAACCTTCTAACAAAGCTAATGTATCTTCATCGGGAGGGCTGCCATCAAAAGAGGCCGCGTTCAGTCCGACGACAGCGACTTTTACCCCACGCCTTTGCAGATGGTGCAGTCCTTCATGCCAATCACGTGAGTTTGAGGGTGTAATGACAATAGCTAAAGTATTTCTACCAAAATGGAGAGCATCTAAGGCCAGGGCTTCTTTGAGATCTGGCCCTGGTCCAGATGAGACCACCGCTAAAAGCTCGAGGATACGCTCAATTTGCCGATCGCCACGGTCCAGTGACATAAATTCCCGATGTTGGCCGCTGATAATAATGCCTACGGAGAGGTCCTGGCGCAAGAAATACGTCGCAACGGTTGCAGCAATGGTTACGCCATACTCCTCAGTGGAGTGTTCGCCCTGGCCTGCCTGAACGGCGTCATGCAGATCAAGGAAAATCCAGGCATCCACAGCGGGATCAAGGTCAAATTCCTTGACCATGAGTTTATTATAATGAGCACTAGAACGCCAATGTATACGACTGAGGGCATCACCGGCCATATAGTCACGAATAGTCGTTGCATTGGTGGTCGTTTGCAGGGAACGTAGCGAGCTACGACCCCTGCCAGGTAAACCTCCAGTAAAGAGGGCGAAATGAGTTATTGGCAAGACCCGCGGTAAAACCAGAAGTTCATGAGCGGGCGTTAAGGCCTTATGGCGACGGAAAAGGCCAAAGGGGTCGCCACTGGTAGCGGTGACAGGTCCCAGTTGATAGCGCCCACGCCTGTTACAGACAGTGCGGGCTTTCCAGACCGCTCGTTTACGGCCACCCATACTGGCGACGTAGCCGGCGCGGTGTCCAGGCAACGTTGAACCGTCGACGATCTGTACCCAGAGTTTGGGCAAGACGCTGACATTATCAAGCATGAGTCGCTCTTCAAAGGTCTCACCTACCTGGACACGCCCACTGGTGGTGTTACGATGAAAGACTAATTTGCGCAGACTATAGCGTGCCCACAGCCATGAGAGAATAAAGAGGGTAAGCAAGACATAGGTCAGCTTGTAAAGCGGACTCCAGCCACTGCTGATGGCAAAGAAAAGCAGGGCAAGAATCAGCAAAATCGCTTGCCAGGGCCGCATAGCTTAGCGCCCCTTTCCACCGCCAACCCATGCGCCGGGCACGGGTACAATTTGCAGTATTTCTTCCAGGATGGCGGTAGAGGTAACTGACCTTACACGTGCCGCCGGAGTGACGATAATACGGTGGGCCAGGGTTGGCTTGGCCAGAAGCTTCACATCGTCGGGTATAACGTAGCTACGGCCATGCATCGCTGCAAGAGCCTGGGAAGCACGGAACAATGACAGTGATCCACGAGGACTTGAGCCGAGGTAGATGTTGGCATGGTTGCGTGTCGCGTTAGCAATGCTCACAATATACTCGCGAACGGTTGGATCGACATGTATATTTCGAACTTGTTGCTGGATGAGCACCAGTTCTTCGGCTGTCATTATTTGGGTGAGGTCTTCAAGCGGGTGATGGTGTTGATGGCTGTCCAGTATATTCATTTCATCGAGAGCTTTAGGATAGCCAATGCTGATATTCATCATAAAACGATCGAGCTGGGCCTCGGGCAGAGGGAATGTTCCTTCATATTCAATGGGGTTCTGCGTGGCCATAACCATAAAGGGTTCAGGCAGGCGATAGGAGACGCCGTCGACGGTAATCTGAGATTCTTCCATCGCTTCCAGCAAGGCGGACTGAGTTTTTGGTGTGGCGCGGTTAATTTCATCTGCAAGCACAATTTGTGCAATGATGGGACCTGGTCGGAACTCAAAATTGCTGGTTTTCTGGTTGAAGATGGAGGTTCCTGTTACATCACTTGGCAGGAGGTCTGGGGTAAATTGGATGCGTTTAAAAGAGCATCCAATGGAACGGGCAATAGCTTTTGTGAGGACGGTTTTGCCTACGCCGGGCACATCTTCGATCAACACATGTCCATGGCAGATAACGGCGATGAGGCTAAAAGCCACTGCTTCGCCTTTACCGACAATTACTTTCTCTACATTGGCGACGACTCGCTGGACCGCGGTGGCCAGGTCTTGTACAGACTGCATGCATTTCTCCCCAATTCATTTGAGGCCTGACTACTTGACAGATATACAGCTATTAATACACGCTGAAACGGTGTATTACATAGTGTATCACGTATACGGCAAAGCACAAGTACCAGGCGCCTCGTAGGTTCATTCCAAATCGGCGTTCTCAGGACGACCAAGCCAGGGCTCCTGAAAACTGATTTTTGGTGGAACCAGCCTCGAAACAGATTTTAGCACAGAGGTTGTATACATTATTACGTCATGACTAGCGATTTTGTTACGCGCTTTCCTCCAGTTTACGATGTTTTTCTGAATTTTAGATGAAATTTTTTTTATCCGCCTGCGAAGCCATCCACAGGCGGAGGATTCCTGGGGGGGACACTCCGCCTGTGGATGGCTTTTTCTATTTGAGAGATGGGTACTATGCTCAAGGGTGAGAGTATGTTATTATGGTGTTCATGAACCAGAGCAGCAGGAACGATAGAGAAGAGCTTCACGCAGTGGTGCGTGGAGAAGTACAGGGAGTTGGTTACCGCTACTTCATCGTTCAACGTGCCCTGGCGCTAAATTTGCGGGGATATACGCGCAATCAGAGCGATGGCAGCGTAGAAGTAGTGGCGCAGGGGGAGCATGCAGCGCTTGAACGCCTCCTTTTATTGCTTCGATTGGGGCCATCGTCGGCCGATGTTACCGAGGTGACGACGGAGTGGAGACAGCCAACTGAACATTTTAGCGGATTCCATGTTCGCTGGTAGTGTTGAATGAGGATAGAGCAAAGAATGATTGATCGTGAGATGGTAAAAAATGTAGCAAAACTGGCTCGCCTGGGCTTGAGCGAAGAAGAAATCGACATTTTTGGGAGCCAGCTCTCCGTGATTTTGGAGAATATCGCGATATTGAGAGAGGTCGATGTGAGCGGCGTTTCGCCGACGAGTCATGCCTCACGGCTGACAAATGTGATGCGTGAGGATATTGTGCAGCCGTCATTAAGCCCAGAAGTATTACTGGCAAATGCGCCGGCCCAGGAAGATAACTGCCTCAAGGTGCGCGCGGTGTTAGATGGAGGAGAGTCTTAAAGCATGGCTGAGTTGTACGAATTGACGATTATTGAAGCAGGGAACTTACTGCGACAACGGAAAATCTCGTCAGTTGAGTTGACGCGCGCTCATCTTGATCAATCGTGGAGATACTGTGTCCCAGCTGACCGGCATTCCAATTGCAATAAAAGATGTCATTTGCACAAAGGGAATTACCACGACTTGCGGCTCCAATATGTTGAAAGACTTCAAGCCCCCTTATGATGCCATGGTGATGGAACGTTTGAATGCCGCAGGGATCGTGATGATGGGGAAGACGAACATGGACGAGTTCGCGATGGGTTCATCGACAGAACATTCGGCCTTCTTTCCTACGCACAATCCGTGGGACCTGGAGCGCGCTCCCGGAGGCAGCAGCGGCGGGTCGGCGGTGGCGGTGGCGGCAGGCATGGCGATGGGGGCTTATGGCAGCGACACAGGCGGCTCTATTCGCCAACCAGCCTCGTTGTGCAATGTGGTTGGGCTCAAGCCAACGTACGGGCGGGTCTCGCGTTATGGCCTGGTGGCATTTGCCTCTTCACTGGATCAAATTGGGCCTTTCGCACGGAACGCGCGCGACGCAGCTCTATTGATGCAAGCAATCGCAGGACCGGACGCGCGCGATGCGACATGCTCACCAACGGCGGTCCCCGATTACAGCGCCGGGCTTAATGGTAGCATCAATGGGTTACGCATTGGCGTGCCGCTGGAATACTGGGTGGAGGGTATGCAAGCAGGGGTGGTCAAGGCGGTGCGCGAGGATATCGAGATCTTGCGCGAGTTGGGGGCCGAGGTGAGCGAGGTTTCACTGCCACATACCAAGTACGGCGTTGCCGCGTACTATATCATCGCTCCGGCAGAGGCGAGTGCGAATCTGGCACGATACGATGGCGTGAAATATGGCTATTCGTATCGTGACACCGACGATATGTGGGAGGCTCTGGATAAGACGCGGCAGTATGGTTTCGGGCAGGAAGTCAAGCGGCGCATTATGCTGGGCACGTACGCGCTCTCTTCTGGTTATTACGATGCTTACTATAAACAAGCAGAGAAGGTACGCGCTTTGATCACGCAGGATTTTGACCGGGCGTTTGAGCATTTCGATGTGCTGGTGAGTCCCACTACACCTTCGGTGGCCTTCAAACTAGGCGAGATATCTGATCCCTATCAGATGTACCTGCAAGACGTGTTCACGCTGCCAGCGAACCTGGCGGGCGTCTGCGGTATCTCTATTCCTGGTGGATTCAGCGATGGGTTGCCTGTGGGCCTACAATTACTGGGCAATGCCTTCGCCGAGGATGCTATTCTGCGAGTGGCGGACGCATTCGAGCGAGTGACGGATTATCATATGCGCTGGCCCAACATTTCATAGGTGGAAATATATTCAATGGGGCGACGTATTCTGGCGATTGTTTTATTGGTGGTGGCGATTAGTATTGCCATTATGACGCCCGTGCTGGCTTTTACGCCAGTGGGTAGCAGTTTGTTGAGTAGATTCGCGGTTACGCCAACGCCGATAGCGACACCATCGCCGACGCCCCTTCCTCCTACGCCAACTCCAACGCCCCCGAAGCCAGTTCTCACAGTGGTGGGTTCGCCACCGAGGCTAAACGTGGGAGCGGCTTACCTGTTTGATAATGACACGGGTCATACGCTGGATGATTTTCATGGGGAGGTCCCGCGGCCGATGGCGAGTACCACGAAGATTATGACGGCGGTAATAGCCATCCAGGCGGGAAATCTTGACCGGGTGATTACGATTCAGCAGGACGCGCTCAAGGAGGTGAATAATAATAATGGGAGCTCAGCATATCTGAGGGTTGGGGACCAGATTAAGCTGAGAGATTTGCTCTATGCGCTGCTGTTGCCTTCGGGAGATGACGCGGCGATAGCGATTGGCGATGGGATCAGCGGGAACACGCAGTCATTTGTGAACGTGATGAATATTTTCGCCTACCGACTGAAATTGTTTCAGACGCACTATAGCAATCCCGATGGTTTAACCTACTACAATGTATCCAACAGGCCTTTGCCTGGAAATTATACTACAGGGTATGACCTGGTACGGCTGGCGCAATACGCAATGAAATTGCCTCTGTTCGCCGAGATTGTGAAGACGACGGAATATAGATTGGCTCCCTCGGCTCACCATCACGGCTACAACTGGCCCACGACTAATTCCTTGCTTGCGTATGCCAGTGATGCGCCTACAGTTAAAGTCTATGCGGGAGCTATGGGTATAAAGACGGGGTATACGGTTGAGGCGGGAGGGTGCCTGGTGTTCTCGGCAACACGTAACGGGCATGATCTGATGGGGGTGGTGCTGGGGAGCGCGAACAAGACATCGCGTTTTTTGGATGCTGTAACGCTGTTAAATTGGGGGTTTGGGCTGCCGTTGAAGGTGCCGAGCGTGTAGAGCGTGTCACAAGAATGAGGCCGAGTGACAAAAGGAAGGGCTGTATATTTTCTTATTTGCAGATACTAGCAAGGTCATGGTAAACATGGTAAAATACGCTAACCAACATTACTGAACTGAAGCCAAATATACTGTTTGAATAGAGTACAATGCTATGCGCTACGCCATATTCACTGATATCCATGCCAACATTGAAGCACTGGAAGCCGTGCTAGCAAAAATTGACGAAATCGCAGAGGAAAAGCCTATTGACCAGATCTGGTTCCTTGGTGACCTGGTTGGTTATGGCCCTAATCCAAATGAATGTATCAAAACGTTACGAGAACGCACAGATGTAATCATTGCGGGAAACCATGACTGGGCAGCGGTGGGAAAGATCGACCTGGAAGATTTTAGCACGGCAGCACGCATCTCCGCGGAGTGGACCGCCGAGCAATTGACCGAAGAGCACCGCACATTTCTGGTCAATCTCCCGGAACGCATTGAGATTGACGAGTGCACGCTCGTGCACGGCAGCCCATATGGCCCGCTCTGGGAGTACTTGACCTCTGAAGTGCTGGCGGAACGGAGTTTCCAGTACTTTACAAGTCGCTTCTGTTTTGTGGGACATACCCATGTGCCCATCATCTTCCAGCAGCCTGACTCGATCGCCAATGCACCCACGCTGCCCCTGATGGAGCTTCCGAAAAACGGCCTATCGCAGAATGGGGAATCCACTGATGAAGAACAGAGCGGCGACGAAGCAGAGTTAGTGTTGATTCAGCCTAACCTGTTGCCAACAAAAGTAGCGGCACATGCTGAAAGTGCTTACGCGGACCCGGAAACTGGGCTGCCAGCCACGGAAGAAGAGGCTAACGCGGTGATCGAAGCCCATCAGCAAGATGCGGAGCCTCAGAATAACACGCTAGATGACGAGAACGGATCGCGCAAAGATGATGAGAGCAGCGAAGCGACTCTAAATGACAACGAAGAAGATAGCAGTGTTGAAGACGAAGAAGCTGAAGATGACGCGGTTAGCGAAGAAGTGGTGGTGGAGACTGACGTAGTCACGCCGGAAGAAGTTATTCTGAGCGCGGAAGATCGGCTAAACAGCGAAATTGAAGAGTTGTTAACGCTGCTGGGATTGAGCGAAAGTATGATCCAGGTGACGAACGAAATGCTTCTTCCACCAGAAGGACAGTGGGTAGCACCCGAGGGATATCGCGCTATCGTCAATCCAGGAGGAGTGGGACAGCCTCGCGACGGAGATCCACGAGCAGCTTTTATGATCTATGATACTGAAAGCGGATTTGAATTCTACCGGGTGCCCTACGCGATTGAAGTGACGCAAGAAAAGATCATCCAGGCTGGTTTACCACCGTACCTGGCGGCACGACTGTCTGTTGGTCGCTAACGGTCGATTGAGATGAAACTGGTTATTGGACTTGGAAATATGAAATTGGTGATCGGACTGGGGAATCCCGGCCCTCAATATGAACATACACGCCATAATGCGGGCTTTCGGGTGGTAGATCGATTTGCTGAGAGACAGGGTTGGAAGTGGACGGAGAGGCGCAGTAGAGCGGTCATCGCCAGCGGCATGCTTGGAAATGAGAAAGTTGTGCTGGCCAAACCGATTACCTACATGAACCTGAGCGGTGAGGCGGTGGGCGAGCTGGTACGATGGTACAAGGTGCAACCTGAGGATATACTGATTATCTGCGACGACCTTGATCTGCCGACCGGCAAAGTTCGGCTGCGGACAAGGGGCAGTTCGGGTGGACAGAATGGCCTGGATAACATTATGTTGCACCTGCATACGGATCGGATTCCGCGCTTGCGCGTCGGTATAGGCCGACCAACGAATAAACGGATGGACCCCAAGGACTATGTATTGAGCGTTCCCACAGATGATGAGCGCATCTTGCTCGATGCAGCAGAAGAGCGGGCGACCGAGACCATACAAATGGTGATCAAGCAGGGATTCGCGACAACGATGAATATTGTCAATGCTGATCCTGAGGCTGAGCAAAAAGCGGCGGAAAAAAGACAGCGACAGAAGGAACGCCAGGAAGCGGCACGCTTGCGGAGAGAAGCTGCTCAATCGGGTCTTATTTCCAGCGAGTAAGTATTACATCCTCTGTTCTTCCCTCTTGCCAATGGCCTCTTTCGTTTTTCATTTCGCATTTCAGGGCTTGCGGTAGTATTACTGTATTTTTTTGAAATTTGTCAAGTGGATCAGGGACTGTTGCAACGAATGCCACAGTACGGTATGATTATGGGGGTTAAGAGGGGCGCCATGCGCAGCATGGCGTCTAAGAGTTGTTGTAATGGGAGGATTGAGTGACATTACGAGGACTACTTGCGCTGCAGACACAGCGGGCAGAGTTTCGCCGCCTGGTAGAGCAATTGCGTAAGGGTGAGGGTTTGCCAGCACTCACAGGAATTACCGAGGCTGCCCGTCCGTTCGTGATTGCCGCCCTTGCTACAGGGGTGAAGCAGCCGCTCTTAGTGGTTGTTGAGGATGAGACACAGGCGAATCAGATGGTGGAGAGCCTGAAGGTATTCGTGGAGCAGCCCGATGATGTCCTCTATCTGCCTGATCGCGATGCATTACCTTACGAGCGGCTGATAAGCGATGCGCTGACGGCGCAGCAGCGAATGCGGGCCATGATAGCTTTAACGGAGCAGGAACGCAATGTTATCGTCGTGTGCTCAGTGCGAGTATTGACACAGCCGGTAATGCCACCGCAAGAACTCTCCGCGACACTGTATACCCTGCAAGTGGGCCAGGAAGTTGATCTGACGTTGATGTTGGAGCACCTCTATAACCTGGGTTACGAGCCTGTGGCGGAGGTGGAGGAACCGGGGCAGTTCAGTCATCGCGGTGGTATTGTTGATCTTTTCCCGCCAACGCTGCCGCGGCCGGTACGCGTTGAGTTTTTTGGCGATGAAATCGAGTCATTACGGACGTTCGACCAGGAGACGCAGCGATCACTCAATCCAATTGCCTCGTGTGTCGTTTGCCCGGCCCGCGAAGCATTGCCCGTGCGCGGACCTGAAGCAGTCAAGGAACTGGAACAACTCCATAGCGAGATGCTGCATCGCGAGTGCGAGGAACGTTGGAAACGCGACTTAGAGGAACTACGACAGGGCCGCTCCTTCGAAGATATCACCTTTTACCTGCCGTACCTGCATAACGCGACGACGGTGCTGGATTACCTGCCTCGCAACGGCTTGCTCGTTCTTGACAACCCAGAAAGCCTGCAGAATCGCATCGCAGAGCTAGACGAGCAGGCAGTGGAAATGAAGGAACGCTTTGAACGTGACCGAGAGAACCCATCACAGCTGCGCGACGCGCATTTCACCTGGAACCAGTTGGAACCGAAGATACAGCAGCGGCGACAACTCAATTTCGCCGGCATACTATCCGCGGCAGAGGGTGAATTTGACGCGCATTTGCAGGGCGGCACAGAGAATCTGATGCCGCCCTATAGCAGCGCCAGTTCGTATGGAGGACGGCTGCGAGCTTTTGTGCTGGACTGCCGCAAAGCGCTGAAAAATCGCGAGCGGGTGGTGATCGTGACAGCGCAGGCGCGGCGCATGGCGGAAGTATTGAGCGACGAGTCCATCCTGCACGACGAGACCATTCATGTCAGCCCGGGGAGCCATATCCACACACTGCCGGAAGCTGGTACGGTCACGCTGATCCAGGGTCAGTTGATGGAGGGTTGGCAATCGCGCGCGCTTGCGTTGTCAGTGTACACCGATACGGAAATCTTTGGCTGGTCAAGGAGGCGCAATGCGCTGCGGCGTAAGCCGGTGACTCCTGCGTCATTTCTGGCCGAGGTCAATCCCGGGGACTATGTGGTGCATCAAGAGCATGGGATAGGGCGCTTTGAGGGACTTGTCAAGTTGCATATGACGGGGGTTGAACGCGAATACCTGCTGATACAGTATGCTGGCACCGATAAGCTGTACATACCGACCGATCAACTTGATCGCGTCACCCGCTTTATTGGTATGGGAGACGCTGTTCCCGCACTCAGCAGGCTGGGGACGACGGAGTGGACACGCGTCAAGTCGAAGGTCAAAGAGAATGTCCAGGACATCGCACGAGATCTTCTACGGCTGTATAGCGAGCGAGAGGCGTCCAAAGGCTTTGCCTATTCACCGGATGCTGAACAGCCCTGGCTCCAAGAACTCGAAGACGCGTTTCCCTACGAGGAGACGCCAGACCAGATACGAGCCATCGAGGAGGTCAAGGCGGATATGGAGCGGCCAAGGCCAATGGATCGATTGGTCTGTGGAGATGTTGGTTATGGCAAAACAGAGGTAGCTCTGCGTGCGGCTTTCAAGGCCGTGCTTGACCAACGACAGGTAGCCATACTGGTACCCACGACGATCCTGGCGCTACAGCATTTCAATACGTTCATGGAGCGGCTGAAACCCTACCCTGTGCGGGTCGAGCTGCTGAGTCGCTTTCGCTCGGAGAAGGAACAGAAGCAGATATTAGAGGACCTGGCCTTCGGGAAGGTAGATATCGTCATTGGTACGCACCGCCTGTTACAAAAAGACATCGTGTTCAACAATCTCGGCCTGCTTGTTGTTGACGAAGAGCAGCGTTTTGGTGTAACGCACAAAGAGCGACTGAAGCAGTTGCGCAAAGAAATCGATGTGCTGACCATGACCGCGACGCCGATACCGCGCACGCTGCATATGTCGCTGGTCAACCTGCGGGATATGAGCGTCATAGAGACGCCGCCGCAAGAGCGATTGCCTATTCGTACGACCATACGAGAGTACGATGAAAGTTTAATTCGCGAGGCGATTTTGCGCGAGATCGACCGGGGAGGGCAGGTGTTCTTTGTGCACAACCGCGTCCAGGGTATTCAGGTGATCGCGCAGAAGCTGCAACGGCTAGTGCCAGAGGCACGCTTCGTGGTTGGGCATGGACAAATGGCCGAAGATCAGTTGGAACGGGTGATGATAGATTTTTCGAACGGTGAATATGACGTACTGATCGCCACCACTATCATTGAGAACGGCCTGGATATTCCTAACGCCAATACGATTATCGTGAATAACTCAGCTTACTTCGGCCTGGCGCAGCTTTATCAATTGCGGGGGCGCGTTGGCCGGGCCACTCAACAGGCTTATTCCTACTTTCTCTATAATAAGGACGCGAAACTGACGCCCATCCAGGAGAAGCGCCTACGGGCCATTTTCGAGGCTACCGAGTTGGGAGCTGGCTTCCGCATCGCAATGAAAGACCTTGAGATCCGGGGAGCGGGAAATTTGCTGGGCGCTGAACAGTCTGGCTTCATGAACTCTGTCGGTTTTGATTTGTATTGTAAATTGCTGGCCGAGGCAGTGCAGGAACTGCAGGGGAAAAAGGCCGAACTGGCCACGCCGACGGCATTGGTCGATCTGCCGCTTGATTCATACCTACCGGACGAGTACATTGGAGATCGCACGCTGAAGGTGAATTTCTATCAACGGCTCGCGAATCTGAACCGGCCAGAACAGGTAGATGCAATGAGCGCGGAGCTGAATGATAGGTTTGGGGCGCCACCTCCACCAGTACAAAACTTGTTAGCAATGGTGCGTTTGAAGGTGGAGGCAGCGGCGCTAGGCTTTGAGGCCATTTCATTGAAGGATAATGAACTGGTCCTGACAGTGAAACGCACAATAGTGCCCAACCGCATTGCGCTCTATCGTCGTTTCCGTAATGAAGCTCGTGTGCAACAGGGAGTTATTCGTATACCCCGCAGACTTTTCGGCGCGAACTGGTTTGAGCAGCTACGCGAGCTTCTGCCCGCAATTACGGTGGCCGCCTGAGCGAGGCTTAGATGGAGATCAAGTCCTGCTCGCGCAGTTCAGTGAGAAGCCGTTCTATCTCCTGGACGCTCTTCCTTGTACAACGGGAAAGGTCGGAGATGGTCCTACGCCCATCAACCAACAGATATATCGAGCGTTGAGGGCGAGTTAGCGGTAACGACAATACATCGCGTTCCCCCCCCACTTTTTGAGGAACGAGCCACTCGAGTCCCGGTGTAGCAGGTGATGCAATAAGACCAGTAGCTTTGTTGGCATTGTCAGAATCACCCGCACTCCTGGCTACTTCTCTGATACCGGCATTTGCCGGTGGAAGACGAGAGGGAATGGCCGACATAGAAGTATTTGTATTCACCTGCGAAGGTTTTGCGGAAAGCGGAGAGGTTTGAGCATTAGCGACTACAGCATTGCTGGCGCTCGTGGGAACCGCGGAAGAAATAGCAGTAGACGTACGTAGCTCCTCGACATTGAAAGAAAAATAAACCTGGTGCCAGCTTAGCATCCATGAGAGAGCTTCCTGACCAGACAATTGTCCGGTGTGCGCAAAGGTAGGCTGGCCTCCTTGAAAGTATAATTCTCCTTCTTCTAAGCGGCCTGCATGAAAGCGCTCGACGCTCAATGAGCCGCTTTGCCTGCGCATGCGGATTAGTTCTAATAGATCTCTCAGACTATCCGCTGCATTATCTCTGCCCTTTGTCATGGCACGCAGTCTCCCCTTAAAAGATGTCTTAAATACATTTTTTATACGGAAGTAACCTAAAAGACCGAAGGTTACACAATTATTACTACCGAAATATGTATTTCTTACCCATAATTCTACGTGGCTTCATATATCAGTTATACCATAGTTATGGACGGATGAGGAAGAAGTAAGTATCTTATTTAGGGGACTTTTTAGCAATTTTAATAAAATTTTGATGAGGGGATTTTGTTGCATTTCAAACGAGAAGAGCAAGCGCTCACAGCCTCACTTCTCGTTTGAAACATAAAAAGTTCGTTAGCGTTTTGTGTGCATGAGGTGGAACATCAAGGCCTGTTTGTAATCAAAAAGGCTGGCATGGCCATTTTTGATGACCTGGTTACAGAGGTTGAGCAGGTTAAAGACAACCTGCAGATGGGTTTTATCGAAACTATTTTGCTGACGCAGTAGCTCGAGTAATTGGGATGGACTTTGATTAGCAATTTCCAGGCCTGAACAAATGGCCTCAATACGGAGCCAGACAATCAGTTGATGGCGCAGTTGTTCAAAAATAGCCATATCTTCTTCGCTCACCAGGACAGCTGCGCTCTCGCGCTGGGTAGTAGAGAGACTGGTTGGCATGGTCTGTGGGAGCTCACGCACCTGGACGGGGATGGGGGGGGCAGGAGGTAGAATTGTTTCATGAACAGGCATTGGCGGTGCAGTTGGTATAGTAACGCCAGGAGATTTTACGGGAACGGCTGCTGATGCGACTGAGAGAATCGAAGGTTCGACAGGTAAGGAAACCGGCTCTGCCTTCGGGAGAGAAACGGGCGTAGCAGTATTCCAAGCGGGATTTACGGAAGAGGTACTCTTCTGACCCGGGAGAGTTGAAGCACTGCGTCCATTGACCTGCGGTGTTGTTATACTGATCGGTCCGGTCGGTATTTTGGAGACAGCATTTACATGATGCTCAACATCGCTGGGGGCCTTACCGTTAGTTAGAGGTGCAGTCAGAGGCTGGTTCGTGCGACGAGCAGGGACAATCGCAGGTCGCACTTCGGTCTGTTGTGGCGCGGGTTTAATTTCTCCGCGAACCTCTTGCAATTGCTGCTGCAATATCATGGTCGAGGAAGAAATTTGGTCCCAGGTTGGTTCAGAACGTCCCGTAATATTCGTAGCAGACCAGGAAGAAACAGGGCGTGGACTGCCAAACGGAGGATTTTGCTGGTGCTGACCCATTAAGTGACCACGCAAGCCCTGCACTACTAATAGAGCGGAAGTCCCAATTAACATACGGATATCAGCCATGCGCTTACGCCCCTGCTCTCCAAAGAAGCTGCGGTTTCGTTGAACGAAGTGAATGAAAAGGCGCTCAATATAGTGCTGAAAATCTGGTGACATAAGGTCTACGCGATTCCAGGCAGTGAAATCAAACGAACTCAAGTAAAGCCAAACCTCCTGGCGCTTTGAGCGATCTACCGGACGGGAGCGCAGTGAATCGGTACGATAATCAAAAAAGCGGGGATAGCAAAAATGAGCAATCAGCGTCTCCGCCAATTCAGCCTTCAAGCGTGCAAGTTCAACTGGCGGAAGCTGACCTATTAAAACGCCCATTACCACAACCCCTTTCATTGTGCTAAGCGATGAATATGTAACGCGCCCTATTGGCGCCCCTCATCCGGGGAATACTAGGGAACGATCGTGACTGTCGCCAATTGGAGTGCATTAGTTCCCTGTGTTGGGACTATTGTAGCTGGTGCCTGAGAAATATGCAATGGCAACCAATTCTGCTCACCCACCATAGTGCTAAACGGGTGAGTGACCGGCAAAAGCGCGACTGAAATATGAGCTAGCCCATTTGGAATATGGAAACCGCTCAGGCTAAAGACTCTACTAGTGAGACGTTGTACGAGGCCTGTTTTCCAGGTATTTGTTGGGCACCAGGCAAGGGGCGGAACATCTACGCTGACAATATATTTACCGCCATTCTTGTCGGTAACGAGCACGACGCTCTGCAATGGATGGAGGGTAGGCTTACTGACCTGCCAATAGGTGGTTATTTGCATATATCCCGCACCCAAACTAAACCTATAGGCAGCCGAGACACTATAGCCGATCAAGTTCATCGTATCAGTACCATCAGAGCTACTAAAAGTGACATGTACAGGATGGAGGACTTGCTTTGGTGGAACAGAGATATACGAACAGAAATTATCTGAAGGAATGAAAAATAGATCATCAAGGTCGCTTATATCTGAAGAAGGCGAATAAGGTAGAGCAGCAGGCGGGGCCAGTCCTCTTTTGAGTAAGAGATAACCATCCTGGGCCGCTAAAACACCATAATTGCCTCCCTGCAAGACCTTTTTCACTTCATGCGTATAGTCAGGCGAACCATAAAAGGGATAGACATCGCTGCTCACGTCAAGGAAAATATCATCAGCACTGTCATCTGCATAAGGAAAGAGATAAATCTCGGGCCGCTCGCTCAAATGTGCAGCCAGGCTTGATTGTGCCGATACTGATGCATCTTGCGGTATCATGTCAATAAAGTGCTGCGCAAGTGCGGTATGGGCTGTGATCTGAGTTGAGGGCCAATGAAAGCTTTGTCCAAATGGCATATTACTATTGAAAGTATCCGCCTTCACTGTACTGAAGAGAACATAGGTCAACAGTACTACCAGCAGCGCTGGAGAAACCCAACGAGGCTCACTTCTCGTGCGAACGGTAGGATTACTCCTTTCCTGTGACTTAATATGCGACAGACGCACTTGAGAAAGTACCCAGTGCGCCAACCAGATGATAAGCACAATAGCCTCGATGGTCGAAAAAATCAGGACAGGTACAATCTCAGCATTGTACTGAAAGAAGCCACTATACATATTCTGGTTAGAACTAAGCAAGTTTAAGGCCAGCGTGGGCAGGGCCAACACGAAAACCCACGGAGCCAGCAGCGGGAGGTACCCTGCTGGATTGAGGAGCAAACGAAGATAGTAAATATGATCATGATCCAACACATGCTGCTTGAGTATGCTTCCCGGGTGCAACACTATGTTGCGAGCAATTTGGGCGGGGCCATTACCGAGATAGGCATAGCGTGAAGAAAGTAGTGAATGACCAGTGGGGCTAAAGAAGTGGAAGATGAGCAAAACCAGGCCGATCCAGCCGATGGCAAGCCCAATCAATGCAAGACCACTGCGCAAGCGATGTTGAAAGACGATTGACCAGAGGCCAAAGAGGGCGATAAGGACACATATCTCTTCTTTGCAAGCCATCGACAGAATGGCGAAGACAATCAGCCAGACGGTACGGCGCGTATACATGAAATAGAGGGTGAAAAGTAAAAAGGAAGCAGTGAAGGTGACGGCATGGAAATCACTGACCAGGGCGTGTTGCTGGGCAGGATAGAGCAAATAGAGCAGGGCTATGGCGACTCCAGCCCACTCATTTCGCAGGCGCAGGCGGGCGAGCCAGAAAGCAGGAAACGCACCGCTTGCGACCACAAGGGTTTGTATTACGAGCAGTGTTTTTGGGTTAGACCAGAGCAGATAGAAGAACGAAACGGGAAAGAGAATCGGCTCAAAGTGAATAGCAAAACGCGAAATACCATCTAGATTATAGCAGTTCGTATCATGAACGATATTACAGATTGTTTGATGTAACATCTGTCCATTGATCGTATTCCAGATAGCCTGATCCATAATTCCCAGGTCCTCGGCATTGGTCAGAAATGCGTCGTGCCGACCAGTCAAGTAGAAGATAAAATAGACCGAGAAGAGGAGGGCCAGAGAGGCTACGACGCTCGTCGCCAGCCAGAACATACGTGTATGGGGTAGAGGATCAGGCGCCGGGTAGAGAAAGAAGCGATTGCCCCAGACAGACAGACGTCTGCGCCATGTAGCATTAATCATTTGCTGCACCTCGTTCTACTAGCCTCGGAGATTCCTCTGTAGAGGATGCATTATTTTCTGCTTGCTTGTTTTGATCCCCAGGGATCGAGTTTTGCATTGAGGCTTGCTCCTGTTGGATGGCACGCACCTGGCCATCACCGCTCAGGTAGGCAACCCCGACACATAACAGTTCAGCCGCGGTGGAGACGACCCGCGAAAGCAGGGCGATAATCGCAACCGGACCTCCAGGGATGGCGGGAAGGGCGAGATGAAAGAGGACGCCAATCGCTAATTCGCGGAAGCCAATACCACCTGGTGTGATGAAAGTGACGAAACCAAAGTCCCAGGCAATAGCGTAGATGCCGATGCAGATTGGCAATGCTGCCAGTGGCGTTTGCGGCCAGAGCGCGAGCACCAAGACAAAGAAGGCGCATCCCGCGACAAACCAGCTGGCGAACCACGCCAGAGTGATAAGCAAGATGTCTGCATAACTGAGTGTTAAAACGACGGGGTCGCGTTTCAAAAGGCGCAGGGCGGTATTGAGTAGCCCGTTAAGGATACGGGGATGCAGCACGATCAGCAGTGTAAGGAAGGAGACCATGCCAAGCACGATGATGAAGGAGCTTTGAAAGAGTGAACCCACCGTACCCAAATTCCCCCAGAAGAGCAGGCTGAACGCGAAGATCAATGCTCCTGCCGCCAGCTTTGTAATGAGTTCAACGGTCATACTGGCAAAGGCAATGGGTCGCGAAACGCCGTACTTTCCCACCCACAGGATACGTGTCAGGACATGCCAGACATTACCAGGGATATAGCGTACAAATTCTGAGGCCAGGTAGATGCGCAGGCACACGCGAAGGGGCAGATGATGACCCAACCGCCGTAGAACTGCTTGCCAAATCAGCCCATACGACATTTCCTGGAGTATGAAGCCCAAAAATGACAATGCCAGCAGCCAGTAATTCCATTGATGGACGCTGGCGATAAGCTCATTCCAATCCCCCCAATCGCGTATCTTATACAGTAAGGAGGCGACGACCAGTATGGGCGAGCCGATCTGTAGTACACGCTTGCCGATTGTTTTCACTGCAGGGTGTTGCATCAATCGAGTTCCTGCCTGATACTATACTCTTCCCCTGGCTGGAAGGCGTAATGACGGATCATCTCGCTTTGCAGACCTGTCAAAACAAACTGGACGCCGAAGATCATCAAGAGGATCCCAACGAAGAGCAGCGGCTGGTCACGAATCTGCTGACCCACAAAGATGCGGCGAGCCACGACAAAACCGTCAACCAGAACACCAATAAAGAATGTCCAGAATCCGAGAGGGCCAAAGAGCCGCAGCGGAGTGCGCAAGAAAGAGGTAAGGAAGAGTACATTGAGCAGGTCGATCAGGCCACGAGCGAAACGCCTGGCGCCGAACTTGGAGACGCCGTAGAGACGAGGATGGTGACGCACTTTGATCTCTGTGATGCGGAAGCCACGCCAGTGAGCCATGACGGGTACAAAGCGGTGGAATTCACCATAGAGTTTGAAGTGTATATCGTCGACAACTTCACGGCGATAGGCTTTGAAGCCGTTGTTGATATCATGCAGGTGGACACCGGTTAAGGTGCTGACCATGCCGTTAAAGATGCGGGAAGGGAAGGTTTTCGTGATGGGATCGAGGCGCGGGAATTTCCAGCCGGAAACGAGATCGTAGCCTTCGTTGAGTTTTGCCAGGAAATTGGGGATCTCTTCCGGGTCGTCCTGTAAATCACCATCCATGGTAAAGATGATTTCGCCATGGCAGCGCTCGAAGCCCGCCACAAGCGCTGGAGTCTTGCCAAAGTTGCGGCGGAAGCGTATGACGCGTACGATATTTGGATGCGCTTCATGTATTTTTTTCAGTTCTGCGAAAGTGTTATCGGTACTACCGTCGTCTACAAAGATGACTTCGTAGCTCTGTCCAAGGGCATCGAGTTGGGCAGATAATTTTCCAAATAAGATGGCGATACTCTGTTCTTCGTTCATTACAGGAACAACGAATGATATGGCAACCTGTTGCTCTGTTGACTCTGGCTCAGAAGTCGATATTACTGGTTCGATTGTATGCTTTGGTAGTGTTTTTGTCTGCTGCATATTTGATGTTCTCCACGGCCCGCTTGCTCAGGCAGATGTTTGTTGTGATGGTCATTCCGTACCTACCGCCTGTGATTGCCGCTCATTATAGCATATTGTCTGCTGAAAGCAGTAGAAGATGGTACCTTTTCTTTTTCGCCGATTGCGACGGCGCGTAATCAAGGGTTGAAGGGATACGTCCGGCAGGGGCTGTGGCCCCTGCATCCACAATTATATGCTTATTTTGACGCTTGCCAGGTTGTTTCTTTAAATAGAACGGATGAAAAGCGGAAAGGGACACGATTCAGGAGAAAATAGTAAAGAGGTCTGGGCGATCGGAGGTGAGGGAATCGACGCCAAGGGCGGCGAGGCGTTGGAGTTCTTTTCTGTTGTTAACGGTCCAGACACCCAATTTGAAGCCGTGCTGGTGGGCAATAGCAGGCATAGAGGGAGTGAAAAGGTCTCTGTGCATGTTGACCCAGTTGCAGCCGAGGGCGGTGGCCTGGCTCATCAATATATCAAAGGCGTCGCTCTGGCCGGCGTTCCAGCTGTCTTTTGAGACGAGGGCACCCGTGGGCAGTGCAGGTTCGATGGATTTGATGTGCGGAAGGACTGTCCAATCAAACGAGATGATGAGGACCTGGTCAAGCATGCCGGCGCTACGCACTTCTTCGAGGACGGCTTCAACGATATAGGGATAGTGACCATACCGGCCATCGCGTTTGCTGGGTTTGATTTCGATATAGACCTGAACGTGGCCCCTGGCGAGGTCGAGGACTTCTCGCAGGATGGGTATCTGTTGTGGCTCGGGCAAGCCGCCGCGGTTGTGGGCAGCGACTTTGAGGCTGCGCAGGTAGGCAAAGTCGAGGTCGAGGATGTTGCCATGGCCGTTGGTGAGTTTGTCGACGGTATAGTCGTGAAAGACGATAGCATGACCATCGCGGCTCATGTGGACGTCACATTCTATAGCGTCGATGGGGAGGGTGAGAGCGTTGCGAAAGGCAGCCCGGGTGTTTTCAGGGGCGAGATGGGAGCCGCCGCGATGGGCGACGCGTTGTACAGAGCTAGTCATAGGGTTGTTGCTCTCCACTATAGACAATTGGTTATTCACAACTTCAATCATATCACGCGGAGCGGGATGGATGGCAAGGGGAGCTTTTGTTGTATAGTATAAAAAAATACAGAAAGGATATTGTAAGATGGTACTGAAAGTTGGTATGAAGGGGGAGGCCAGCACGCTGGTTGTGCATGAAAATACGGCTGCGGCTGTTGGCGCTGGCGGTGTGGAGGTCTTTGGTACGCCGATGATGATTGCGTTGATGGAGAATGCAGCCTGGGGAGCGGTATCCAGGGATTTGGAGGAGGGGGAGGTGACGGTGGGGACGCATGTGAATGTGAGTCACGTGGCGGCCACACCGCTGGGGCAACAGGTGCGGGCGATTGCCGAGTTGATTGAGATTGATGGGCGGCGCCTGGTATTTAAGGTGGAGGCGTATGATGAGAAGAGGAAGATTGGAGAGGGGCAGCACGAACGGTTTGTGGTTCATCTGGAGCGGTTTACAAAGAGGATTGGGGAATAAGCTCGTTTGAAGAATGTGTTTTGAAGATTGCTGTGGGGATGATTATGTGGTAGAATGTGAGTGTTCTGTTTTGGGGATGTCGGGTTTCGACAGGCGAACAGATTGTTGAATTGCAGGCCGAGGTGTCGGTACGCACTCTCGTTAAACAACCGACAAAACAATAGATGCCAAACCGGCACCTGCTTACGCTTTCGCTGCTTAATAACCAGTAGGCGTCGTCCACCCAGTTTTTTCTCGTGGGACTGGATCTGGGCGTCGAAAACGCGAGATGCTATGACGATAATCGCCTTCTAGTCGTCATTTAAGACCAGAGGGCCAGCGCTAACGAATCCTGTCGATGGGAGTCCGCAGCGTAAGAAAAAACATCGACTACGCCTGTAGTACATTCTCCGATAGGTTCGTTTGGACGGGGGGTTCAACTCCCCCCCATCTCCACCAGGAAAAAGGCTAGAAGCGATCTTGTGAAAGAGCTTCTAGCCTCGTTTTATATTAATCCATATAAACAAGCAATCCCCAATAATATGAAGTTTGACCGCAATTTTGAACGCAATTAGGAAACTCTTCGTTCCACTATGTCAGATATTTGGAGATAAGAACAACTCAGATTAGCTGCCCAGGAGGCTTACTACTCTCTATGTCATTTAGAAACCCTTGCGCCTTCTGTTGAAGTGCACTGATAACTAGATTTGGCGAGAGGCCAAAGGTAGCCGCAACAACGATGTTTTGTAGGCTCAGTTCAAAGAGACTTTCAGTAGTTGGTGCCACTGGGGCTAACTGTGCTCTAATGAAGATGCCAGCGATACCTGCAAATCCAGAGAGCACCGGGATCACGAACAATCGGGCTTGAGAAAGCCCGTAATCGTTCACAGCGGTGGGGCTTCTCGAATCTGCGTATAAGCGACTAAAGAATCCAGTGATCGAGCCAACGAGATAAAAGATCACAGCGGAGACGATTAATGATATATTGACACTCTGTATGATGGGAATGCAGAGCAATACAAATGTGAAAATACCGGTTATCAGCGCCGTTCCGATCAGCTGATTGCGTATCCTGATCACGCCCTCCCAACGGAAATCGTTGAAATCGTTGATACGTTGTCGGATGTATTTTAGAACACCTTGTGCCTGTTTCTGCGATGATATCTCGCTTATGTTCTTTGACCCCTGAGACTGTTTTTGTGCATCAGCTGGATTATGCAAATCCTGATCGTCTGTTTTACTCAGGTACTTTACGCTCTCTGTGCTCAGATCACTAACAGCCATCCGCAACTTACTGATTAACTCGTTACGATCGCTAATATTGGAATCTTTGAGGCGCGACTCATCATACAACGCCTGCTGGATCACCTCCTCTGTGGGCATGAGAGAGAGCATAACTTCCTCTGCACGATGTATTTTGTTCCATATGCTGATATATCCATTACCCAATACCCAGCTCTGATCGTTACTTTTGAGCTCTTTCTCAATGGCATCGATAAATGTTTGAAGATCAGCGATATCGTCATTGGTAGATGTCGTAGATGTAGCAGATAGCGTTGTATTCCATGCAATAGCTTTGGTCTTTATGAACAGCAATTGATTTTTGATATGTCCATACTCAAAAGCATTTGCGCCATTCGGAGTAGTAAAGCGCATGCAGAAACTTGAAAGCACTAACCATATGAGGAGTGAGCCTACTATA
>VBHI01000127.1 GCA_005881495.1 Chloroflexota bacterium | reverse complement strand
ATATGATTGTGAATGTGCAGGATAGCCATTTTGTGTTTATTAATGATACTGGTCAGTTTCGCCCGGCACGCCCCGGTGAAAATGTTCAGATCTAACAAAATCAGCTGGTCAAATGTTGGGGCCGATTTAACGTGCCCCCACACACTATTCACCTCAAGTGTATGAACAGGCCGTAGGGGCCGATTTATCGCGCCCAGCGCCGATTTATCGGCCCTCGGTGGATCTTCCGCCCTCCTACTGGCTCTCTCATTTTGTATTAATCATGCCATAGAAACCGTATCCATCTCGCCAGAGTTGTCAGGGTTCCCTTTGCTAGAGGGTACAGCTACCGGTTGAGTAGCTATTACATGCAGCGATGTTGAGGCAGTGGTGACAGGAAAAGAGTGTGCTGGCGTTGGCAACTCTTCTAACTTGATTGTGCTGGTTGGATTTGCGCGTAAAGCTAACACTGCGAAAGTAACCATCCAGGCCAGTAGAAACCCAAGAAGTGTCCATGCCAGGACCGTTTGGGTTATTGCTAGCGTGGTAGATGCATCCATGGGTGAGTCCTCTTTAAACTTCCGTACGTGTTTAAAGGATATGTAGGTATATCCTTGTTCTAATAGACGAATGTCACGAGCAATATTAACTTGAGATACATTGGATTAGTATCGATAGACTTTTGGGACAATGCATTCCTGGAATGTCTGGAGAAAACCACGCCAATAATAACAACGGCACAGCGTCCAAAAAAGTATCATCGAAATTCACCATCCACCGGATTATTTTGTGAAACCTCATTAAATATTATGGCTTGTACTTTTAACAGAAACCTGTCAAAATAGAGATACAACTCTGACCCACACTGATTGAGCATACTGATTGAGAAGGAACGGAAATCATGGAGAAAGCGAATTGGCCGCGGAGACGCGACATTCTCTTAAGCATTGTCTGCATCGGCATTATCATTTGGTTTGTCTGGAACCTTTTCGTAGGCCTGTTTATTCACGCGGTTCTCTTGCTCCTGCTATCAATGGCCCTGGCATTTTTGATCACTCCGGGAGTAAACTTTCTAGAAAAAAATAAAGTTCCCCGTCCTTTGGCGACGCTCATCTTGTATATTGTTGCCCTGACCCTGCTTTCTCTTCTCTTTTTTGCGCTTGCTTTCTCCTTGATCCAACAGGTGCTCAGCTTCCGGGTCGTCGTCACGAAATTCTTTATCAATTTACCGGATCAGTTTAAATACCTGGATGACTTTCTGGTGAAAAGAGGTATTCCGCAGGCGAACATTGATGATGCAATCAATCAAGTCAAAGGACAATTAGTAGGCTTCGCGCAGACCGCTGCCACCAACGTGGTGAATGTTGCCTTTGTTGTGACTAGCGCTTTTATCGATATTCTATTAATCCTTGTGATGAGTTTCTACTTCACGCTCGATGGCAGGAATATACGTCATAACCTGGTAAAAATTCTGCCCGAGCGCTCTCTGAAAACGTTTGCGGTGTCTGAGGATGCTCTTAACCGCGTGGTTGGCAATTATATTCGTGGACAACTCACCCTCGCCGCAATTATTGGCGTTCTGGCTGGGGTAGGCTGTTACTTTTTGGGATTAAGCGGTTACGCTCTCATCATTGCCTTTTTAGGTTTTCTTTTTGAAACGATTCCCATGGTTGGCCCGGCACTGGCAACCATTCCCGCTTTACTCATATCATTACTGTTGCCAGACCCCTTTCCACGTACTATTTGGATTATCCTTTACTTCGTTTGCATTCAGATGTTGGAGAGCAATGTCCTGGGGCCTCGTATCGTGGGGCATGCGGTTGGTCTTCACCCCATTGCCGCTATTTTATGTTTGATTATCGGCGTCCAGTTGTTCGGCGCTTTTGGCGCGTTGTTGGCTACGCCGATCGTTGCAGCTGCCTGGGTGGTTACTGTTAGCCTGTATAATTCGGCAAAAGGTAAGACGGCCGACCAGATACTCGAGCATAAGCGTAAACCGATAGTTATTCGGCCTCCTGGCGTCTTTTTGCCTAGGAAAAAGAAGGTGAATACGCATATACTAGAAGACCATCCCGGGGAGAATACACGCACAGTTGACGCGGGCGAAGGGGCAGAAAAGCTGACTCCCTCGACTCCCTCAATGAAGGGGAGCTCGCTACAACCGGAGCATATTGATCTGTTGCGCCCTGTACCTGATATCAAAAGTCCACTTTCGGAAAGCAGTGAGGAGGAAACAGAGAGTTGATTTGGCGTCTGTCCTGCACAGTTGCCAAATCAGCTCTTCCAAAACGCGCTTAACTGAGAAGCCACCGGCTTTAGCTGTGGGGAGTTGTCCCATGCACATTTAGCGGGTAGCTCCCAGTGCATCGCGTAGTGCCTCCTCACCCTCGCGATTGACCAGTGCAAAAACATCATCATCGGCAAAAATCTTCGTCTCTGCGGTGGGTACTATATATTCATTGTCGCGAATAACGAGGGCGATATTGCCACTTCGCGGGAGTTTGATCGTGCTTAATGATTTCCCAACTATCGGTGAATCTGCGGGGACATGTACTTCTACGATACCTAGCCCCGCTCTCCTCAGCGTCATCAGTGTTACAAAGGAAGAGCCAGGTAGCTCTGCTTCGATCAGTGAGAGAATAGATCGCGTAGGGCTGACGGTAATATCG
This sequence comes from Chloroflexota bacterium, assembly GCA_005881495.1. The sequence continues at coordinate 4,487 of VBHI01000127.1, read as the reverse complement.
ATCCCTAACTTTTGAAAAAGTAGATCGTATTTCGGATTATTTAACCGGGCAATTGTGCGTGCTACTTTGAAACGTTTCTTTGCCATCTGGCAGATAACCAGGTTATCATCGTCTTCACCTGTAACAGCAATCACGACATCAGCACGATGCGCTCCAACCTCTTCCATTGTTCTTGCTTCGCAGGCATCGCCACGGACAACCGACTGACCAAGTTCATCTGAAAGTGATTGATAACGACTCGCGCCTTTTTCTAATAAGAGAACTTCGTGGCCCTTGCTCAGCAAGCTCTTGGTGAGATAATAGCCGACGTCACCACCGCCGCCGATAATAATATACATACTGTTCTCCTTGTCCTCTCGTTCTCTTGCTCCTTTATTCTTTTGCTGCTTTTGCTGCTTTTTCCGCCTGCCCAGTTTTAGTAAGGGCATTAAAAATCATTTGTGCCCCAATGGTTGTAGGGCAGATTGTTTCTAGACCAAGTTCATGATATGTACTCTGTCGCATTGGATCGTAAATGCGACAAACGACCTTCTTGACATTGAAGATCTCTCTTGCAATTTGACTGGACATGATATTTCGATTATCCCCGTTGGTAACGGCAGCAAAGCCATCGGCTTCTTTGATTCCCGCGCGGATAAGTACTTCTTCGTCAACCCCGTTTCCTATAATAGTGGTGCCTCTAAAATCTGGTTCCAGGCGCCGGAAGGCTTCGCTGCTATAGTCGATAATCGAGACTGTATGTCCTTCACGATCCATCATAGTAGCCAGAGCTGCGCCAACACGGCCACAACCAAGGATCACAATTTTCACTACGTGCCTCCTGTTAGTCGCAATGACCAACATTTTATTTGTTCTCTTGTGTATATCTCAGGAAAAAAAACTGGGTTGTTTAACCCATTACATGATATTATATCACCACTAAGGAGGAGAATGTTTGGAGAGGGAACCCTGTCATGCTGAGCACAGCGAAGGAACCCTGTCATGCTGAGCACAGCGAAGGCACCCTGTCATGCTGAGCGGAACCCTGTCATGCTGAGCGCAGCGAAGCATCTCGAAGTATAGCACCGCAGAGGAGTATTATGTCGTTAAACCGCTACGTTTTGCGTAGTGTATCTGCTCTCGAGTGGAAGAAGTGGGATCAATTCGTCAACGACCACCCCGGCGGGCATTTCCTGCAAAGCTGGGGATGGGGGGAACTCAAGGCGAGCATAGGATGGTATCCCCTCCGCTTCTCCCTTTGGGATGGAAAGCAGAGACAGATGGTTGCCGCAGCGCAGGTCTTATGCCGTCCTGCCCCAGGTTTTCCCTTATGGGCAGGACACCTTGCCTACATTCCAAAAGGACCGGTCATTGACTGGTCAGATGCTCGCATGTGCCAGGCATTCTTCACACAACTGAATGCCTATCTCCGAAGACGAGGGGCTCTGGCATTGCGCCTGGAACCAAACAGGGTGGTAGAAGCGCTCACATACTCAACAGGAAGCAATCCACGCCCAGAAAACCCCCTGGCGACCGGTGTACCAGTCGCACACTCAAATATTGAAGAACTCCAGGCAGTGGATACAACCGCAACAACTGCAACAATTGCAACAATGGCTACCCTACCAATGCCCTTATATCCCGTGCAGCCGGTACAGCCAATTCGTAGTATTGTGTTGGATCTGACGCCAACTGAAGATGTCCTATTGGCAGCTATGAAAGAGAAGTGGCGTTACAATCTGCGGCTGGCTGAGCGTAAAGGTATCACCGTGCGGGCGGCAGAAACAGTTGAGGATGTAGAGGCCTGGTATGCCCTGCTGCGGACGACAGGAGAGCGTGACCACTTTGGGATACATACAATTGACTATTATCTGAAAGCCTGGCATGTCTTTGCCCCAGGGCAGCAGGCTTGCCTCTTTTTAGCGGAGTACGATGGGCGCCTCCTGGCTGGTATCTTTGTGGCAATGCTGGCGCGGCAAGCCATCTATCTCTATGGTGCATCGAGCAATGAGCACCGCAATCTTATGCCTAATTACCTGCTGCAATGGGCGGCCATATGCTGGGCCAAAAGACAGGGAGCAGTGCAGTACGACTTCTGGGGCATTCCTGAGACAGAAAGCGCAGGAGAGGCTATGGCAGGCGTCTATCGCTTCAAGCGCGGCTGGGGTGGTAAAACAATGCGCTTTGTCGGCTGCTATGAGCACACGTATCGTCCCCTGGCGATGCGCATGGCCAGAAAATTCTTACCTACCTGACATGCAAGACACTCTTCTTATGCAACACGAATAGCCCTTCATCCGTAAAATAAACAGTGAAATGAATGAAAAAATAGCGTTGAACCTGGTTACTTTGCTAAAAGGTTCAGCGCTTCCTATTGAGGAGATCTTTAATGTCAACAAATCGTGGTTGTGTAGCTAATTCTTTATTGTTTTTGGTCATTGTGTTTATACCGGTGATTGGTCATATTATTGAGACCGTTATGGTTTTTGATGATGAGCATTCTGCTGTTGGTACTATCCTCTGGTTATTGGTCATCTGGTCAACACCTTTCATCGGACCTCTACTGTACCTGCTCTTTGGACAGCATGGTCGCCGTGGGCGTGTTATGTTTGGCCAACCCAGCCAGGTTCCGGCATACTACTAAGAGCCGTCAAACTGCAACATTCCTTACACAAATGCCAATGGATACCCGGCACGAATATCCACTGGCATTTGTATTAAGCGCCTTTATCGAAGAAAAGTTGTAATAAGGGAGATGTAGGAGCAAGCGATGCGCAGCATCGCACCGTGTATAGTAGGGTTGACCCTTGCGGTCAACCTGTGTAACTGTGGTCAACCTGTGAAACTCCTTTGTTTTTCCCTTGACATTCCTTCAAGTTCTTCTGTATACTTACTAACAACTAAGAAGTACCATTACAACTAAATATGCGCAGAAGATTCTGCTCTCATCAAGAGAGGTTGAGGGAAACGGCCCTATGAAGCCCGGCAACCCTCCTGCAATGCCGCAGGAAAGGTGCCAATTCCGGCGGAGCAATCCGCAAGATGAGGGGAATAGCCAATGAAGCTGGCCCCTGATATGCAGGGGCTTTTTTGTAGGCTGCGCATAGTGCACTTTACCAGTCAAGTTAACAATAATGACTGTGAAGAGGACGAGTAAATGCCATGGACGGCTACAGAGAGTTGACGATGATGAGATGTCAACACCGCACCAGTGTTGAATATGGCCTCGGAGTTGCAAGTTGAACTTCCTAATAAGGAGATAGGCTGAGCCGGTTGGCCCCGTTACAGGTCAGAGTGCTGTGGGATGCACACATGTGTGATAAGTGCGACAAGTCTACACGCGTTAATACCTCTGTCTCCGGCACTTATTGAGGCTGGTACCGTGAGGTATCGGCAAGTCAGGGTGGTACCGCGAAACTTTTTTACCCTCGCCCCTGTCAGCAAGAAAGGGTCGAGGCTTTTTTATACTCATTTTCAGGAAAGGAGGGTGCAATGGTGGCACAACTTGAACATCGCGTTGCAGGAAGTAATCATCTTGCTTCTGTAAACCCCGTGTTCACTTATACCTTCGATACCTTGCCACTGCAGCGTGGTGGGCAGCTTGGCCCTGTCACGTTAGCATATGAGACGTGGGGAACCCTCAACGCGGAGGGGAATAACGCCATCCTGATAACGCACGCGCTTACAGGCAATTCACATGCGCACGAACCCCAGCACATGGATGACCCGAAGAAAGCGTGGTGGAATCCGTTAATTGGCCCTGGACGACCTTTCGACACCTCGCAGTACTTTGTTATCTGTTCAAACGTCCTGGGTAGTTGCTATGGCAGTACCGGGCCATCGTCCATCGATCCCAGCAACGGCAGGCCCTACGGCATGCGCTTTCCGGTTATCACCGTACCTGACATGGTGCGCGCACAGAGGGTCCTTATTGAGCACCTGGGGGTACGTCAATTAGCGATGGTTGCCGGAGGGTCTATTGGTGGGCAACAGGCTCTGGAGTGGGCGGTCTCCTATCCTGAACTGGTGCAGAAAGCCATCGTAGTCGCAGCAACTGCGGCCTTAACAGCGCAGGCCATCGCCTTGAGTGAAGTGGGGCGCCAGGCTATTATGGCTGATCCGCTCTGGCGAGGGGGACATTATCCTCCTGGTCATGGGCCAGAGGCTGGCCTCTCGATAGCCAGGATGCTGGCAATGATCACCTACCAGAGTGAAGAAGGCATGGAGATGCGCTTTGCCAGGAGACTGGTGGAGAACACCGCTATCCCCACACCAAGTCGTTCGGCTGATCTCGGTGAGCGTTTTGATGTGGAGAACTATCTCTATTATCAGGGCGAAGCCCTGGTGAGACGCTTCGACGCCAACAGTTACCTGTATATTAGTCGCGCGATGGATATGTATAACGTCAGCGAAGGCTATCCTTCGCTAGAGGCCGCGCTGCGCCGTTTGCGCAGTAAAGTCCTCTTTATCGGTATTCGTTCCGATTTTCTCTTCCCGGCGGCCCGTGT
>VBHI01000220.1:79289-91409 GCA_005881495.1 Chloroflexota bacterium | reverse complement strand
GTTGGAGAAGGTGCTGTGAGTCACAGTAAGGGTGCTTTCATTGTAGATGCCGCCACCTTCGCCATCTTTGTCGCCGCTTGATGAATTGTTTGAGAAGGTACTGTTGGTCACGATTAGAGTGCCATCATTGTAGATGCTGCCACCTTTGCCAACTTGGTCGCTGGATGATGAATTGTTGGAGAAGGTACTGTTGGTCACGGTAAGCCTGCCATCATTGTCGATGCCACCGCCGAAGCTGTCACTGCCTATGGCTGTCACTTTGTTGTCAGAGATGATGCTGTTGGTCACAGTGAGGGTGCCTGTATCTGTATTTTCAATGCCACCGCCGTAGCTGTCACCGCCGGTGTTCATCGTCACGTTGTCAGAGATGATGCTGTTGGTCACAGTGAGAGTGCCCTCATTATAGAGGAAGGCATCAGCGAACGTCTTACTGTTTTTGAAGCTTAGGCTAGAGAATTTGACTGTAGCACCTACGGAGACGTCGATGTAAGAATATGTTTTGCCTCCGCTGATCGTCAATTGGTTTGCTCCTGGACCAGAAATAGTGAGTCGCTTCCCTCCCGCAAACACCAGGATACCCGCTGTAAGTTTGACGGTTCCTCTCAAACTCTGTGCAAATCTGATCGTGCTTTCCGAGGGAGCATTTTCGATACAATAGCGCAATGATCCATTCACATTGTCCTGGAGCGTGGTCACGACCGTTGGATCGGGGGGCCGCGTCGCAATTAACCCGCCAGCTATCCCCGTCAAAGAGAGTAGTAGGAGAACCACGGCGATGACGCCCATCCGCAACAGGGTTCGCTGAATTGCACTGGCCCGCAGAAAGACCACCTCCTGCTCACTTGGCCTGTTGCGCCTGGCCCACGTCAGGGCTTCTTTGAGCTGGACACCACGATACAGCCGGTCTCTGGGCCGCTTCCGCTGCTCCCATTCCGCGGAATCTTCACTGAGGGACTGCTGAAAAAGGATGTCGTCGCGGGCCTCACGCAGCCACTCTGCCAGGCGTTTCCATTCCCGAATCAGCGCCTCGTGACTCACTTCAATGGTGGTTTTGCCACTGATCTGGTTGGTGGTCAGCAGACGCGCTCTGATGAATGCCTCCAGCGTCTCCTGCATCTGCTGTGTCTGCTTAGAATCGGCTTGCTCGAACTCGGAGCGGGCCGCACGACGACGCGTGGTATCCTGCTCGGTTGTTCCAGGCTTGATTAAGCGCAAAAACACGTCGCGCGCTACCTGACGATGCTCGTCAGAAGGCAGTTCTTGATAGGTCTCCTCGGCATGTTGAGACAATGCTCCTTTGACACCACCAATCTCGCGATAGGACTGTAAGCTCAACTGGTGCCCGCTTCGTCGTTGGAAGAGCTGGTCGAGCGTGAATTGCAAGAGCGGCAGGGCACCTGTTTGTCCTCGTATCTCAAACAACAGATCACCCACGAGATCACCCTCAAAAGTGAGCTGCACATCGGGTAGTGCCGCAGGTTGCTCGATCGTACCCCGCAGATCGTCCATCTCCATCGGAAGCACGGAACTGTGATGGGCGTCGATCAGGCGGTAGAGTTCAGGATACTGCATAGGACGATCAGAGAAGTCCACTCGGAGTGTGAGAATGAGAACAACTGGACCGCCTGGCTCAGTGATGGCGTTTATCAACAGGTCAACGAACTGCCTCCGCTCGTCTTCAGAGGTCGTCAGCGTGAACAGTTCCTCAAACTGGTCGACGAACAGCACAACTTTGGTCCCCTGTGGTTTCGCAAGAGCAGTCGCATAGAGATGGAGGCCACGCGCAGGATCGTCTTCCAGATCTTCACGAATCGTTTTCAGGCCCTTATCATGTAGTTTCTCCGACAGTGCAAGCGTCAGGGACTCAATGGGATGTACCCCTGGCACGACAGGATCCAGGTACACCCATCCCTTACTGCCGAGAATCCCACCAGTTTGAAGGCAGGGAAGCAGGCCAGCCATGACCACACTTGATTTTCCTGACCCACTTGTCCCAACCACCGCCAGCAACCGTGCGCTCTGTACTCCCGGTATATTTTTGGTCAGCGACACCTTGAGCGCTTCCAGGAGTTCCTGGATCAGGGCGTCCCGTCCAAAGAAATCGTGCGCATCTGCAGAAGTAAACGGCCGCAAGCCTTTGTAGGGATTGCGTGGCTCAATATTTGGTTCAGACCCGCCATGAGGAGTAGCAATCGTATCAGGCACGGGGGCAAAGGGATCTCCAGTAAGTGTGAAGACGATCTCGGAGAGGGCCGAGGCATAGCGCTCCTCGCGGGCGTCGATGAATTGCATGCCACCCAGACCAAGTGGAATGACCTCCATCCACTGCGTGCCTGTCACCCAAACAGGATAGATGGGACGATGATACATCTGAGCAATGCGTAGTTCGTCCTTGACGTAGCGGGAGCTACGAGCGTTGGGAGAAGCGACAAGTAGAACTGCGGCGGCGGCCCGAATGGCCGTTCGTAGGGATTCTTCCCAATCAGGTGTGCCTGGTCGGATACCTTCTCGGTCGACCCACGTGGTAATCCCTTGAGCACCGAGATCAGTTCTCAAGCGTTCGACGATCGAGCTATCAGCTCTCGAGTAGGAGAAAAATATGGATGGAGGTGTGGGTGTGTGGGTGGGTGTGTGAGCGGGCGTCTCGCTCATTTCTTGCTCTCCTCATTCTTTATCAAAGGCACTTCGATAAGTTCTCCATAAAGAAAACGAGCTGCATACTCTTCAAAGACAATATGCTCTTCCATTCGCTGTATACTATTATCTCACAAAATCACGAGGAATACCATGAAAATGCGGCAATTTGCGTTCGAGCATGTTAAAGTACTCATGGTAGCCCGTCTCAGGAGGAAGTCCTGCATAAATGAACGTGCCTGCACCTGCAAATCAGCCCCACCAATAGGAATCATTTAACCTCAACTACGAACTTATCAAGCATCCAATTTCTACCTATTTTGTCCGAGTATCGAGTGATCCCATGATAGGCTCAGGGATTTATCCTCATGATATTTTGTTTGTCGATAAGACCATCGAAACCCGAAATAACCATATTGTTATCGCTGTCCTGAATGGCGAATTTATAGTGTAGCGGCTGAAATAGCAGGCGAAAAGATATTTCTAGGGCATATGTTATTCATAGCGAGATCAAGTAATGGAAATAGGACACCACCACGATTTCGGCATAAATTGGAATGAAGTAGTAAATAATTGGTGTTTAGGTTTGCTTCTTCCTGTGCCTCATGAAAAAGCTTGGGAAGCACTTGAAGTATTGGAGTTTCTTTGGCCTGAATATTTGGGAGAAGTTCTCTCGAGAGGTCAAATGGGAGCTTTTGTGATGGCTCATGTCATTGATAACGGTTTAACTCTTCTAGCCTGTCAAGACCTCAATGGCTTTGAAGGTGTCTTAAGAAGGATAAAGAACAAGCCGCTTTATCAGAAGCTAGGTTTGCATCTTTGGAACAGCATCCCAATCCCTATCGGAAACTTCCTGCCCACTTATTGGATGAGCTTGCCACGATTAATCAATTATCCTCGATGAGTAATTAATAACTCTGTTCCTTTGCTCGTTGCAAGCCGGAAATCATAAATTGTACGACCTACCTCTTCCATTTTTTCCAATGAAGCTCTTGTTCTTGGCAAACAGATCTGATACCTCAGACGAGTGAAAGATATGTCCCAGGCAACACTTGCAAAAAAAGCGGGTGTTTCTGTTGGCTGGATTGGCAGAGTGGAACGGGGTATTCATCTTCCCAATATCAAACTCTTGATAAAGATAGCCAAAGCACACCAAGTGAGGCTCAAAGATCTGATACCCAGGGAACTTTGATGAACGGTTTAGCGTCTTACCCGTTTCCACGCCGAGCTTATAATCGCCTTGCCGATTAGCCGATCTGCAAAAAGCCAAATGCCGAGTTCAAACCCATTGTACTTTCGCACCATTACTGCTCAAGCAGACCATCGGCAATGAGATCCGCCAGCGCTTTTTGCGCGCTATGCGGCGTGGAAACCTGGTAAGCGACGCCCCGCATATTCTTAACAACAGGCTCCAGGTATGGTTTGAATTTGGGATTATGGAGGTATTGGTCAGTCAATACAAACGAGGCAGTCTCTACGAGCCACGGCGTCGTTTCTGCGGTGGTCAGCAGTTGTAGCACAGGCCCGACGCTTTTTTTGCCATATTGCACCAATCCTTTGGCGGCCATCCAGGCGACCGAGTGATCAGTATCACTGAGCGCCTTAGCCAGCACAGACAATGCCCGGCCATCGTTAATTTTACCCAGTGCCCGCACGCTATTCCAGCGCATCCAGGCTGAACTACTATTGCTCGCCTCTATAAGCACAGGAACAGCCAGGTGACCCAGGCGTACAAGTGAAGAAAAAATGATGCTGCCCAGCTGCTCATCGGCGCCACGTAGTGCATTGAGCAAAGCTGGTACGGCTGCCGGATCACCGACACGCCCCAGGGCTTTCGCTGCCTCCAACCTCACAGCAGGTACGGGGTCGTGCAATGCTCCAATCAATTCAGCCGTGGCCACAGGACTGCCAAAGATGCCAAGAATATGGGCAGCGGTCTCACGTATAGCTGACCGTTTATCGTGCATTGCCCTCAATAATATTCGTTCAGCACGCGCCTTGTCCATACCAGCCTCTGGCAGGAAAAGCGTTCTGAGGCGTGTTCTGGCGTATGGGGAGCGCAAGGGTGGTGGCACCACAAAAGGCTTGCCCGCCCAGGTACCCATGGCGATGAATTCTAGCAGGTGCTGTGCCAGTCGATCGTCATCAAGTGAGGAAACGGCTATCACTGCACGCGGGTCGTTCTCCATAATCCAGTACAACAGTCGCCAGGCGGCGCCACGCCGGCCTTCTGCCGCATCCTGCGCCAGTATCTGCGGAGGAGTTACCCCAATAGGTGGAGTGACATCGATTTCGCTGTTTTCTAGCGGTGCGGTTTCACCCCTGGTCGTCGTGTCGATTTCAGAAGAAGAATCATATGGTTTCATCACATGTACACTTTCTGGGGGTCAGAGATTACGCCTTTGGAAGCACAGGGTTTAGCCCTTTGGCGTAGTCAGTGGCCGTTGGTGTTTGACTAAAATAACAACTACGGGCACGAAATTTTAAATTAATGTGATGCAGGAGTTCTGTTAGAAGTATAGCATATTTACTGTATTATGAGTAGCTAACCCTGTGTACATGTTTTTCTGAGGCCTCATCGCTGCGCTCTTCGCAATTGTTTATTTTGTGAGGTTGCGGTTTTGGCAGACTGCGTCTGCCAAAACCGCAACCTCACAAGTAATTGAAAACAAATGTTTGAATACAAATGTTTTGAATACAAATGTCTTATTGCATTGCCTGGAACAATTGCTCCGATGTGATGGGCAGTTGCGTCATACGCACGCCTACTGCGTCAAAGATAGCGTTGGCTATTGCCGCACCAACGGGAACGACGGGCGGCTCACCAACTCCCTTCGCGCCAAAGGGACCTAGCGCAGAGGGAATCTCCACGAGGATGGGCGTGATATTCGGTACATCCTCGATATGGGGCAGCGCATAATCCATGAGCGTAGTGGTGAGAACCTGGCCGTTCTCATCGAAAACCAGGCTTTCAAAAAGCGCCCAGCCTAAACCCTGCGTAACGCCACCGGTGATCTGTCCTTCCACCTCTGCTGGATTGATGGCAAAACCGACATCTTGCACGGCAACGTAGTCAAGCACACGCACCTCACCCGTAGCGGGATCAACTGCTACCTTCGCGATATGCGCGGTAAACATTGGCGAAGATTGTCTGACTGCAGCACGCCCACGTCCATAGATCGGTTCATATTTGCCTGCAAACCGCATCGTCTCCGAGGCGATTCTGGTTAATTCAACATCCCTGCCTGGCGCCCCGCGCACAACGACCTTATTCCCCTCTATCTCCAGGTCTCCAACCGCTGCTTCAAGCATTTCAGCGGCTACGGTCAGTATCTGATTGCGGGTATCCTGCGCAGCGGTAAGAACAGCAGCCCCCATCGAATAGATCGTCTTGCTTCCGCCGGTAGCGCCACTGTAGGGCATGGTATCGGTATTGTCGTGTACAACATTCACCGCCGAAGACGACATCCCCAACCCCTCAGCCGCGATCAGTGATAGCGAGGTATCAGAGCCGGTCAGATCAACCGTGCCGACGATGACCGAAACTGAGCCGTCCGACTCCAGGCGGCAAGCAGCCGCTGTAGGCTCAGTACCACCTGGCCAGCCACCAGCAGACAGGCCGATGCCAATCTTCCAGCCCTCCAGTTCAGCGGGCACTGCCTTCTGTTGCTGTCGATTCGCCCAGAGCGGATGCTCCCCCGCCTTCTCCAGGCACTCAAGCAGCCCGATACGCGGCCACTTGCGATGGTCTACCGTCGGATCTCCTTCCTTCAAACCATTCTTCAGGCGGAAGGCTACTGGATCCATTTCCAACTTCTGACATAGCTCATCGACCGCTGACTCCAGGGCAAAACAAGCCTGCGGAGCCCCGGGAGCGCGGTAGGCCCCGACGCTGACCTTATTTGTTAAGACTTCATAGCCGCGGAAGTCATAGTTGGGACAGCGATAGGAGCTGCCAAGCAGGACACCACCCAGGATAACCGCTGAACCAGGGTAAGCGCCCGTGTCAAAGATAACCTTTCCCTCCATCGCTACTAATGTGCCGTCTCGTTTTGTTCCGAGTTTCAAGGTGATAATCGATTGCGGCGCAGGATTACCAGCCAGCAGGTCATCTTCGCGCGTATAGACTAGGCGTACCGGCCGGCCTGCAGCGTAGGCGATAGCAGCGGCTAACGGCTCAATCAAACCAAACTTTCCCCCAAATGCTCCGCCGATTGGCACCGATTCGACCCGTATCTGCCGTTCTGGTAAAGCAAGAGCCTGGGACACACTCGAACGCACCCCAAACATACCCTGTGAACTTGCCCAGATGGTCATTGCCCGTCCACCAGCTCCGGGATCAACAGTAATCGACTGAGGCTCCAGATATGACTGGTGCACAGAGCTGGTTCTGTAAGTGCGCTTTATCACAACCTCGGCCTCACGCCATCCCTCTTCCATATTACCGGCATGCAAATGGGCTTTATCACTGACATTCTGCGAAAATTCTTCTTCCTCTCCCTCTACCTCTTCTGCCTGCGAAACAGCTGCATGTGCTCCTCCACCGGCAATCTCAGAGACCTCGCCTTCTTTACGAGCACGCGCCAACGGGGAAGCTGGTTGCATCGCAGCTACAGGGTCTAATACAGGTGGCAATGGTTCATAATCAACATCAACAGCGTCGGCACCATCTTGAGCAGCAGCTTCTGTCTCCGCGAGAACGATAGCGACGGGATGCCCGCACCACAGCGCTTCATGCAGTGCCAGCGGCGCCTGAGAACGGGAGATGCTATCACTATTGGCCATACCAAGCGTTTCGCCAGTATACACAGCCTTGACCCCTGGCACCGCTACCGCCGCCGACATATCGATATTGACGATGCGTGCGTGAGCATAGGGGCTATGGACCAGCCGGGCGTGCAAGAGACCAATCAGCGGCAGATCTCCCGCGTAGCGAGTACGACCCATGACTTTATCTACGCCATCCTGGCGGCGTATCGCCTTACCAACCGAGTTATGGGGATTTGCCTTGTCAACCGTTTGTGCCATAAAGAATGTAACTCCAATATATGTAGTGAAAACAAAATGATGACCCCTATCGTACACAGAGCCAGCATGTAAGGTTAGAAATCGCAATCTTAGCTAGCGTCCGCCAGGCCAGAACACTTACGAATCCTAACAACGTGATACCACCGACTGCGCCTAACAGGAGAGGAACGCTGGAGGTTGTTGTAGGTTGAGGAGGTGCAGGAACAAGAGCGCGCTCTTCCTGTGTGATAGCGTGAAGGCGCGCAAGCTCGAGATTGAGACTCTCTTCTCCCTTTGCCATCGCCCAGCGGTGATTCGCCGAAAAGATGGGCTTCATGATAAAGGAGAAATAGCGCAATAGTGGTTTCTCGGCCAGTATGTTCCAATCGTACGTCACATTCACCCACGGCCCATCCTGCTCAAACGTCCAGATACCACGCCCGTCAAAATCGCCCCATGCCTCAAGTGTAAAACCATCTGCCCGTACCTGGGTGACACGAAACTGCCAGCGCAGTGTATAGGGCAACCAGCCCTTGGTATAGAGACTCGCGACCTTGCCCAATCCTTGCTCGTTGCCGGGTTGTAGTACCTGCACATCCAAATACACCGCTGGCCACCAGCGGACAAGATCAGCAGCATTGTCGAGGATGTCGGCGACTTCCTTTATGGTGCTTTTCACTCGCCAGTGTGTGATGAAATGATATTCGTTGCTACTCACGTATAGCTCCTTCTACTAATAACGCTGTTTATCTGGCACATACGTAAAAAATAAGATGCTAGATCACAACCCGGTGAGCCTTACGTCCTGCGGTTGCTCCACCGAAAAACGATGCTCGATCTGCTGCTCGGCATCGGCTGCCAGCGGAAACTCCCAGGTCAATAGTTCCAGTTTGCTGCGCTCCTTTGGAGCAGGCTGAAGGCTCAGTACCCTTACCTTGACTCGCTCGTGTTGAGAGACAGGGAGGTGATCGTGGATCACCACGTTTCTGGATGCAGAAGCATAGTTATGGACGGTGAGACGATACGCGTAGGTGGTGCGGCGCACACCTCCTTGCAAGAGGCTGCCTTTGTCGACGCTCCGCTCAATAAGCTCGCGTTTCACTTTGATGCCGTCGTCAATTCCCAGGAAAATCTTGAATGTTTCTGTAGGCGCGGTGGTCTTGACCCTGGTCGTGCCCACGTATTCGCTGCTCAGGAAGATACTCGTATCTCCACTCAGCAATACACGTTCAGTGGCATTGTGGATGGTCGCTCGCAGGTGGACGTGCTCATCCAGCACGGGCGCGCTCACATAGTCGAACGTACATGGCAGATTGTCGCGCGCTATAGTTGTCTTGTGAGGAGAGTTATCGGAGGGAATATCTACCGAACGTCCCACATGGAAAATCAAGGCGGTCCCCGTCTGTTCGACGGTGGCAGTAGCCACACTGGCGGCCTCTTGCACCTCCTCTTCCATTTCTTCCGCAGCTTCCCCCAAGGCCATGTCAGCCGTCAGAGCTGCCGGCGCTGCCATAGCTCGGACCATTTTTGAAGCGCCTTGCGGACTTGCTGCATAGGGCACTCGCGGCATTGGAGGAGAATACACATTCAAGTACCAGGGTTCCAACTCAGGCAATATCGCAGCCAGGCTAGGCCGGGCAGTAGAGAGCGAAAGACCAACATTCTCCCAGCGCTCGCCGGTAGACTGCTGAACAAGGCCAACATAGGTCAGTTCAACCTCTCCCTTATTCTGGTCAGCTTCCTTCTGTACTCGCACATCATACTGTGGATGCCAGGAAGCTCCCGTCACCAGGTATGACACCTCCAGCGACAACTCTCCTGCCTCCGCTAGCGCAACCGTTATGACTGCAGAAAGGCGGTCAGGATCACCAGTTCCCTGCTTCCGAGCCAGCTCGCGCGCTTTCGCATCGATCTCCCGTTGAACCTGGTTTAGCTCTATTTCCAGGCTCTGCGCGGCTTCAGCATCTTGCAATGCCTGCTCTGCAGTGAAACGAAAGAAATCGGCGCAATCCTGAGGCTTCATCTGTCCCTGGGCCAGGCCCCTGGCAAAATCTCTGGATTGCTCACCCAACGCTCGCAGCCACTGGCGACGATCATTCAAAGCACCCTGGCGTGCCTCTAACAACTGTTTATTCTGTCGCAACTGTTCTAGTTCATGTTGCAGTATCTGTATCTCGCTTTCCGGCGGACGGCTATGAAAAGCGGTGGTAATATCGACATTGAGGATACGCGTTCCCTGCGGCCCCTGGCCAGCCGCCCGCAGTGAGTCGCGTAAGAACTGGGGAAGATCATTGATGCGTAGTTCGTGTTCGCCCGCTTCAAGGCTGATACTGCCGCTGCGAGTAACGAGGGCGCGGTCAGCATAGACGGTTACTTCTTTTATAGGTGCTGCGAGGTCGACCATTCTTTATTCTCCAATTCAAGTTATTTCATCATTGGACGCGTGCAGAGACTCCTGGCTCCAATCTTGCGAGTGAGGAACAAGCCTCTAGCATTTAGCTCTGGGGTTGTTGACCTAACACAACATTTACGAGCAACATACGCAGAAAGTTCCGTCATCCAGTGGACCTCCCAGGTGCGAACAGGTAGCAGCAATAGCGTAGATTGACTTGCCCCTCTTTACTCGACTGTAAGCCAAAAATAATCGCGCGGCGGGTTCACGCCTAATACCGAAAAAGGAACCTCGGGGTTCTGTTTTTTCAACAGGTAGTGCAGCACTGACCTGTTACGAGCATAAAAAATGCGAGCGCAGCGCAGTGCACTCTCTAATGAGCGAAAATGTACCTGCATCTCCCTCTGCAATGGCAATGAAACATATTGAAAACCGCGCTCTACAAACCAGGGATAGTCTTCTTTACGCGGCCAGATGATCACGATCTTGCCCCCCGCCTTCGTCACACGTTTGAGTTCCACTAAACCAGCCTCACCCCCCTGTTCAGGTTCAGCTGTAAAGGCGGAACAGGAAAGCGAAAGATCGACGCTGTCATCTTTTAAGGGAACCTGGTCGAAACGCCCCCGGCACAAGACGATGCGACCGTGTGCGTGCTGGCTCGCGACCTTTTGCTCCAGAATATGCAGCAATCCCGGGGATGGTTCCACTGCATAGACCAGCCTGGCACCGTATCGTAAGCACTCAAATGTCGCGCGGCCACTCCCGGCCCCAACGTCAAGCACTATTTTCCCTCGTATATCTTGTGCCAATTGTTGAAAAATACCTGGATGCAGCTGTTCACCCTCTGTCAATTCTTCGTAGAGCTCGGGCATTTTCCAGTAGGTCAGTTCCCAGAAAAGCCCGTCGAGCACACGCTGGCGAGCTGCTTTCACCTGCTCAGCAGTTACTGGACGCTGTAACTCTTGCAAGAAGTATGCCTGTCGCCAGGAAGGCAAGTTGCGCTTGAAACGCATGACAAAAGGGGAAGGTGCATTGTGCAGGCTCCATGACAGGTCCTCTAATGTCAGGCCAAAGCCATCACAACCGAGCATGCGCTGCATGGTAGTGTCATCGAACACCAGCAGGTCTTCAATGGAAAAGGGATTTTCAAACAACGGCATATCGTGAGCAGAGCATGCGCTACCCTTCTCCGCCGGTTCCAGCGGAGGTGGTGCCTGTATGGACGCCCTTGTCCCCGTTTTGGCATCGTTTAGAGGAAAGTCTCTCATCAGTAGTGCCCCATCAGAACACGATGTTACAAGTAATCCCCTTGCCCTGCTACCAGCGCAAGACGGTATAGAGCCAACAATTCTCATCATACACATGCATGCAGGAAAGAAGCAAGTGACACTCCGCTGGGTTGAAACCCGGCAGCTTCTTCCACTCCTGCGTAGTCGGTTGCCTGAGACATGGAGCGTAACCCCTACTCAAGCGGCAACCGTAGTTGGCGAGGAATAGATGGGGGAGGCGTTCCCATCCGACGCCTTCTCCCTTGAGCGGTGCCATGCTCGTTCCGCCCTCCATGCCTTGCTCGAAGAGAAGATGGCTCTTCTTTGCGTTTGACTTCCTGGGAGAGAAGAACACCTGTGGATTTCTCCACCCTCTCTACACGAGGCAGAGGAGTTGAAGGCTTTTCCTGGAGTGGTTTTTGAGAGCGGTCAACCAGACGCTGGCCGATAACCAGACTGGCATTTCTATCGGCATGGCCCTGCATACCACACTGATGACACAGAACCAGAGGAGCACCCTCAGTATACCCCTCTGCTGGTTGCCCCTCTTGATAGCGGGCCACCAGGCTGTGACACCGAGCACATTCCCGACTGGTGTTGCGTGGATTGACCCGGCTGGTGATGATGCGCTGGTCCCATGCCTTATATTTGGCGTACTTGAAGATGCGCCCCTTCATCCAGAAGGCGCGCTTGCTGTTTCCCCGACGGCTATACTTGCCTCTCGCGGGTTTGAGGTCGCAGAGGTGCTCAAACACCAAGATGGTCGCCCCATGGTGATGAGCAAACTGGACAATGCGAGCACTCACCAGGTGCGCGAGA
>VBHI01000220.1:0-79095 GCA_005881495.1 Chloroflexota bacterium | reverse complement strand
CTGCCGCTCGATTTTGGCAGGGCGAGCGAAGTGTTTCTCGATGGGAGTATGGAACCACCACTGCTTGCCGCGCCTGATCAGCGAGGGACTGCCCAGCTCGGCGTCAGTGGGCAACTCCCGACCCGTGATACGCACCTTGAGCCAGGACCAGCATGTTCCCGTCCAGACTTTGAGCAGGATACTCGATGGGGTGCGCTCTTTCCACTGCCCCCCATAGAAAGGAACCGACTTGTTCCAGGTGCGAGGAGGGACCGGAGGGCGCTCAGTGAATGTCTTCCCCTTGGCCACGGCCTGCTCTTTTCGTTTCCGCCACTTCTGGAGGTGGGAGAAGAAGGAGCGAGCTGATCCAAGAGCGGCATTGATCGCTGCTCGTCGAAACAGCGCGGGAAGATCCTCTCTGATCTCTTCTAGAGGCATGACAGGGGTCGGGTTCTTCTGTGTCGTATGGGTAAGCATCTCCAGAGCGGTAAGGGCATCTTTATTGTTGAGATCCAAGAGCTTTTCATGGGCCTGGATGACCTCAAAATAGAAGGCAACCACTTGATTGAAGAGGGCTTGAGTGGCAGCAAACCATGCAGCCTGATGTGGCTGATAGCTTAAGACCTGTCTGATGGTCGTGATTGACTTTGCTGCCATCGAACGCCCTCCTGCTTTCCTTTCCCTCTTGTTCTTTTTCTCATTGCATAAACCGGAAGAAACGATGTTTGATCCTCAGAGGATCTGGGCTCAAGCCCACAAAAAACACGCCTAACCACCTGGGTTGAAACCCAGTGGCTTGCGGCGGGCTCAAGCCCTATCCTGTCAACAATAGAGAAACCAAGCTCATTCTAAAGTTGAGAAGACTGTGCTACTATATCCTATAAAAGAGAAAAGGATGAAACTCATGCTATCGCCGCTGCCACTCACCACCACTGCTCAGGCTCTGCGCACCAATCAGCTTGACCTGGCATCCTTTATTGAGAGCATCTGCCAGCGCATCGATGCGCTTGAGCCACAGATCAATGCCCTGCTACCTGAACCTGGTCGTCGCGCGCGCCTGCTTGCAGAAGCCAGGAGCTTACAAGAACGTTTCCCCGATCCCGCTAGCCGTCCGGCGTTGTACGGCGTACTTCTCGGCGTCAAAGACGTGTTCAATGTTGACGGCTTCCCAACTCGTGCGGGAGCGCAACTGCCACCAGCGTTGTTTGCGGGAGCCGAGGCGACCTGCGTGAGCGCATTGCGCTCTGCTGGTGCCATCATCCTGGGCAAAACTGTCTCTACCGAATTTGCCTGGGCCGAGCCCGGGCCGACCCGCAATCCATATAACCTTGCACATACCCCCGGCGGCTCGAGCAGTGGTTCGGCTGCTGCGGTAGCAGCAGGTTTCTGTCCCCTGGCCCTTGGAACACAAACGATTGGTTCTGTTATTCGACCCGCTGCCTTTTGCGGCATCGTAGGTTTCAAACCAAGTTATGGACGTATTTCGACCGACGGTATGGTGTTCTTTTCTCCCTCGCTCGATACCGTCGGGTTCTTGACCCAGGAAGTTGTAGGTATTGCACTCGTGGCTCCCTTCCTTTGCAAAGATTGGAAACCAGCAGTACTGGAAACCCTACCTGTATTAGGAGTACCTGACGGCCCCTATCTGGAGCAGGCTTCGACAGAAGCCCTGGCCGCTTTTGAACAGCAACTATCAGTGCTGGAAAAGGCAGGCTATACCGTTCGGCACGTAAAGGCGATGAGTGACATTGCAGCGATTAACCAGCGCAACAGGCAACTCATGTTTGCAGAAATGGCGCGGGTTCACGCCCCCTGGTTCGCTCAGTATGAATCGCTCTACCGGCCGCGTACTGCTGCCGCGATCCACGAAGGCCAGGCAGTGGATGACAAGACGTTAACCACTGCGCGTACGGATCGCGCCCTCGTACGCGCCAAATTTCAGGTCTTAATGTCACAACATGGCGTAGACCTCTGGCTTTCTCCCGCCGCAACAGGTCCAGCCCCTGAAGGTATCGAGACGACGGGCAACCCGGTAATGAATTTACCCTGGACGCATGCAGGCTTCCCGGTAATTACCCTGCCCGCTGGAAAGGCCGCCAATGGACTCGATGGCCTGCCGCTTGGTTTACAGTGCGCCGCTGACTTCATGGCCGATGAAAAGCTTGTCGGCTGGACAGAGGGTATATCAGGGCTACTGGCATAAACCCGAGTGTTAATACATCAACCTTGATCGTTCATATATTAGGGTAGATCACGTTAATACTAGGGAGAATCTATGATGCGTACCTGTATATTTTGTGGGGCAGAGTTGCCTGGCCAGGCCGGTTTTTGTGGGAATTGTGGCCATCCAACGCCTCCTGCAGGCAACCCAGTTGAATTACCAACAAACGGTAAAAGTGGTAGCGGCAATCAGCTCCTTCAGGTACATTCCCTTGATGCGGCTACGACGATCAGTACACCCCAATGGGGAAATGCTGTGCAAGGTCAACCCGGTCAGGCTTATGACTCTCACAGTTCTCAGTTTGCAGGTGATTTTGGTACGCAGCCATCCGCAGACGATGAGGAAGAGAAAAGGCGCCGCAAAGCCGCAATGCTTGGCTTCGGCCTGCTGGGCTTTGCCGGGGAAGGACAGCCACCAGCCGGCAATGTACCTGCCGTAAATGGAACGCCACAAATCGGCGGGGTGCCATTTGTCCAGGGTACTCCACAGAATTTGCCCCAGGGTAGTTACTCATCGGGCTTTTATGCTTCACAAACCCAGCAGGTATCCCATGTACCACAATCGCCAGTTCCTCATACTCCTCATCCGATATACCATCCATCTGGGTCTGCTGGCCCTCATCCCACCAGCCCGCATCACCCGAACCAGCATGGCTGCGCGCCTGCATGGCTTATAATCGTCTTCGCTGCCATACTGATCATCACCAGCATCATCAGTATAGGTCTGACTGTCCTCTCTCCAGGCCTTTCTTTATTGAGCGGGAGTACCAATGTCACCCAGGGAGGGTCACTACAACTGCACGGGACAAGTTTCATTCCAGGAAGCAGCGTCACTTTCACCCTTGACGATACCACGCCGCTTTACTTTACCAACCAGGGCTCAAATGGCCAGGCTCTTCACAGCGCCAACTCGTTGCCCGCTTTAGGGATAACTTCCATCCACATCGGCCAGGTCTCTTCTGCCAATAGTTCCGTCACCGTCGGCATCGACGGAACCTTCACGGTGACATTTCTTCTGGATCAGAGTTGGAAGACGGGTCAGCACACTATTCGAGCATCAGAGAGGTTTATCCCACGCAGTGCCAGCATAACTATCACCGTTCACCAAGCTGGAGAGACACCTACGCTGCCCACATCTTCACCATCGACGACAGATACACTTACACCAATCGCTTCACCATCGGTGACGCCTTCGCCATCGACAACTCCCTCTGATTTGAGTTGTATCAGCCCTGCTTCGGTATCAATCGGCCCCGTCAGTGAAGGCTACGTCAAGGCAGTCTCAACACAGGTCACTCTCTGCGCCTCTGGTTCAGGGACAGTGAACTGGACGGCCACCTGGAATCATAACCAGGCGCCCTGGCTAACTTTGGACAATAGTTCTGGGCAGATCCAGGCACCAGGCCAGCAACAAATCAATGTGAGTGCACTTGCTACCGATCTCAAAGCCGGAAACTACAGCGCAACGGTAACCTTCGGCAGCCCGCAGGGCACCACAACAGAAACATTGAATGTGGCATTCGCCGTTCAGACAGGTTGTATTCACACAAGTCAGCAGGCCTTAAGTTTCTCGGGAGTTGCGGGCAGCAGCGACCCACAGCGGCAAGAGGTTGTCGTCACGAACTGCGGTAACGTGGGAATATGGTCAACCAGGGTGTCTACCAGCAAGGGAAGCAATAATGTGAACTGGCTCAACGTAACGCCAACAGGCGGCGGACTCAATGGGGGAGCTTCACAAAACGTCACTGTCTCGGCGTCTATTCTTAAGACACAGCTCGGACCAGGAACGTATAACGGACAGATACAATACGCAATAGGATCAAAACAGGTGACCGTCTCTGTGACGCTTATCGTGCAGGCCGCGCCCAAAATCATTGTGGTTTCTCCAAATCCACCCAGCTTCTATGCACCGAAGCAATGTACTTTCGGCCAGAAATTCTTAGTCTGGATGTGTTTTGCCTCGATCAGCAACAGTTCGCAAAGTTTGAGTCTGAGCTGGAAATCCTCCAGCAGTGGCGTACCGAACATTACCTTTAAGCCGTCCAACGGTACACTTCCTCCTGGAGGGAGTGAACGAGTAACGATCACAGTACCCGAAAATAATTGCCAGGTGCCTACCACGCTGTCATTTACCGGGCCGGCTAATACGGCAACTATTTCCTGGAGTTGCGCTAGCATTCCTTGACAGCATAAGACAGGATTGCATTCAGGGGAAAACGGAGTAATTGTATGGAACACGATCCATTAATTGGGAGACGCCTGGGAGCCTACTTCATCCAGGAGAAGATAGGCGAAGGCGGTATGGCACAGGTCTACAAAGCCTATCATGAACGGCTGCGTCGAGATGTAGCTATCAAGGTAATCCTACCACAGATTGCCGATCAAGCTGGCTTCCGCGAACGCTTTGAGCGTGAGGCACAACTGGTCGCTAGCCTGGAGCACCACAATATCGTCGCGATCTACGATTTTGGTGAGATTGGTACCATCACGTACCTGGTGATGCAATACATCGGCGGTGGAACACTGCGCGACAAGTTACGCAAAGAGGGGTACATAGAACCACACCAGGCCGTACAGTATGCAATACAAATGGCGCGCGCGCTTCATCACGCCCACCAGCGCGGGATCGTCCACAGGGATGTGAAACCGCAAAACATGCTCATTTCCTCCAGCGACTCGAATGAACTGCTGCTCTCCGATTTCGGCATCGCCAAAATGGTTGTTAGCAACAGCCACGAGACGCTGCTCTATACCTCATCCGCACAAGGACCACACAATCCTTCGCTCACCAGCGTTGACCAGCTGGTTGGGACGGCTGAATACATGGCGCCAGAACAGATTAATGGGCAGCCGGTTGATGCCCGCACCGATGTCTACGCGTTGGGCATTGTGCTCTTTCAGATGTTGACGGGGCGGATACCTTTCTCCTCTACAACGGTCGATGGGTTACTCTTCCAGCATGTCTATACCGCTCCAATGTCAGTGCGCGAGATAAATCCGTATGTCCCTGAAGTACTTGAACAGATCATCTTTCGCGCACTGGCAAAAGCTCCTGAACATCGTTTTCAATCGGCAGAAGCCATGGCAGTAGCATTAGAAGCAGTCCAGGCCTCCCCTACACACAAATTTTCAGTTGACAACTACTCCACTTTTGGACGTGACCCGGTAACCAATTCATCCCCGAACCGCACCCTCCCGACAGCACGGCCATACAACGGGCCACCAATGGTGACTGAGGCATTTCAGCCCAACACCCCGGCTATAGGCAACTTGTCACCTGGAAGTGGTAACATAGTCGCTCCCGTTCGACCTCGCGCCAAAAGCAAGGTTCGCCTGAGCTACATCATGTATAGCGTGATTACGGTGCTGCTGATTGGACTTGCCGTAACAAAGGTGCAACCATTGCTCTGCTCGAACTATAACCTGCTTTGCTTTTCGAATCCATCAACCTCATTACCAGGTGGAAATGCGCCTTTTACCAATGAAGATTTTCATAATAATGATCACAATTGGACGATTGGGAGCCTGGATTACGGGAATCTGCAAGCCGATATCAGCAATCAACGGTACACCCTGACCATTGGAAGTGCACAAAACACCTATTTCCCGCATCCACAGCTAACAGCTTCATTGCCACAGAACTTTACGCTGACCGTTAAAATGGCACAGGTCAGCGGTGAAAGCCACAAACTCTTTGGGATAGCCTTCCATTTACTGGGAACCGACCAATCTGTCTCTGGCTACGTCTTCGCTATCAATGGGGCAGGTCAATATGTGGTACTGAAATACAATTCAAATGCTGAATCGTCATTGAAAGCAGGAACTACAACTATCAATAACAACCAGGCCAACACGTTGAAAGTAATTGCGCACGACAAAACATATCTCTTCTATGTGAACGATCAGCTTGTACAGCTTCAAGGTACACCAGATCATTCATTTACCGACAACGACCAGCCGTTTACCGGCGGTCAATTTGGTATCTATGTGACAGGCCCGTCAACAAGCTTTGTGGTCACATCAGTTAAATTGACAGACTAACTAAACGCCAGCGGACATCTCAAAGAGTTTGTCTCCCTTGCAAGCCTCGCGCTACACAAGCTATACTTATCTTTATGAAGCAACGATGATACCCATCAACCAGTCTCATGAAATGCGGCAAACATGTCAATGACTGATCTCCTTGAAAAGTTTTACGATGCGGCCGAGCTGCTGCGCAGTGCTCAGCAGATTGTGGCACTGACAGGAGCCGGTATCAGTACTGAGTCAGGCATTCCCGATTTTCGCAGCCCCGGTTCAATCTGGCTATCTCAACCGCCGGTGAGCTATCATGATTTTATCAATAAGCCCGAGGCACGCCAGCAATACTGGCAAACGCGCCACGGCCTTTCATCTCAAGTGGTAGGGGCACGGCCTAACGCTGCCCATCGCGCGCTGGCCGATTTAGAGCTCAGGGGACAGCTGCTTGGAGTCATCACGCAAAATTTTGACGGACTGCACCAGGATGCGGGCCACCAGCCTGAGCGCATCATCGAACTCCACGGCACTTCACGGGCAGCGGCCTGCACTCTGTGCGGAGCGCGCTCATCCATCACGGAACTTCAAAGACGTATCGACAAAGGCGAGATTGACCCACGTTGCCCTGAATGTAACGGATTTCTCAAGGCCGCGACGATCTTATTTGGTCAGCGTGTGCCAGAAGCAGAGCTTGCGCGCGCCAAAGAACTGGCCACCGATTGTGACCTTTTTCTAGTCGTCGGCTCGTCGCTCAAGGTGATGCCAGCCGCCCTGCTGCCGCGCTTAGCGCTCAAGCACATTGCACCCCTCATCATCATCAACCTGCAACCAACATCCCTCGATCCGCTCGCAGACGTCGTCATAGCCGAAAAGGCCGGGCTGGTCTTACCACAATTGGTCGAGATGCTTTAATGCTCTCAATTCTCAACCTATCACGTTCGATGAACGATGATGCGACCCCGATGCACCACTATACGCACTATGCGCAGAGCCTCTTTCTTCGTAAAACAGTGACATTCTGCTGTAATACAAAGCTCATGCCACACTTCTTAACGACTGCTGCTGCTTCATTTCGCCGGCGCGAATAGGGACAGTGAGGCGGTTTTCAAGAGGTGCCAGGGGACAGAGCCAGCGATCATTGTAGGCACACGATGGATTATACGCGTAGTTGAAGTCGAGAATGATACGCTTCCAGTTGCTTTCACCGGGCACATGAAAGAAGTCGCTACCCTTGATGGTGTCAAAGAGGTAGCGGCCTCCCCCATAACTCTCCACGGGGCAGGTCGCATCGCGGAAGGGAAGAAATAGCCCACCGCCGTACACTTCAAGCCAGTAAATTGAAAGCGAGACCGGCTCGCCATCGACCACAAAATGCACACGCCCGACAGTGGTCATCATCATTGTTTCACTGGCATTCATTGTTACCTTCAATTGCGTTGGCTCGACAGCAGTATCGATATCGACGAGAAAACGCATTAACGGGTTGTAGGGAAAATAAGGCAGCCCCTGAAACGTACGGCGCTGCTCCTCATCCAGGGCAGATTGTGGATGGTGCGCGAATAAATCATCTTTCACCGCTCGGAAACGCTCCCAGACAACGATAGGATCTCCTCCACTCAAAATAGCCCGGTTACGCTCACGG
Source organism: Chloroflexota bacterium (assembly GCA_005881495.1). The sequence goes on along the minus strand of VBHI01000220.1, from coordinate 71,237 downwards.
TACATAGATGCAACGCGGACTCGGTAGTCATAGAGGTCGAGGTAGTCTGACATAATCATGTAGCTCCTGCAATAGAAGTACGGCGGTAGGCGTATATTGCTTTCATAAATATCCTGTTGGAATAGCCATCTATGCTATTTCATTGACAACCACAAATAAAGATCATTATACTGCGAGCAGCGTCAAAACAGTACCCCACCTATAATACATCACGAGGCTGTTATTGTGTTAAGTGAGCATATCCATCAAGGCAAACACCTTGATAACTACTACATACTTGCTGAAATTAGTAGCGGCCCAACCAGTAGCGTCTTCCTGGCTGAACATCCTCATTACACACAAAATAGCCTTGCCCTAAAACTCTTCCACAGAAAGCTCGTTACTAAACAGCAGCGCGAACTGTTCCTCCAAGAAGTTCATCTCTTGAAAAAGATCGAACGCACTCATATTCTTCCCATACTCGATGCCGGAATCTTTGAGGATATGCCATACTATATCACTGATTATATTGCAAAAGGCTCCCTGCGGAATCTCCTTGACTCGCAGTCTTCCCAGCTACTCCCCATACAGGAGGCGCTCACTATCATTCACATGGTAGGACAAGCCCTGCAATATACACACCAGATGAATATTTTCCACGGAAATCTCAAACCTGAGAATATTCTCTTGCGTAATACAGGAGATGTGCTCCTGACTGACTTTAGTTTTGTTTCCCTCCAGGATACGTTCAATACAGAACACGATCACAATCGTAGCAGCCTTCCCTATATGGCGCCAGAACAATTTCTGGGCCGTATGAAAAAGGAAAGCGACCAATACGCCCTGGGGTGTATTGCCTACGAACTGTTGACTGGCGCGGTTCCATTTATCGCCGCAGGCTACGCCGGGTTTAAGGAAAAACACTTAGCGGAAAAAGCTATCGCTCCCACGCAACACAATTTATTGTTGCCTATCTCCTGTGAAGAAGCAATTCTTAAAGCTTTGCAGAAAAAAAGCGCCGACCGTTATCCAGCCATCAAGGACTTTGTAACAGCATTATGTTCATCCACGTCGTTTCAACCGCATGGGGCCATGACACCTCGAAGTCCTGCTCCCACAGCAACAACTACACGTCCACTGCTTGTCGCATCCAAAAAGATTGCAGAATCACAGCGTTTCGAAGAGCTTCAAGAAGAGCAGAAAGGAAGCGACATCCCGCACATGCTGGAAGTCGCGATTCTTACTCTCCCCACTGAGCAAAGCAATCTGAAGCAAGAGAATCATGCTAATGCTCCTGCTAATGAACAGAGTTCTAACCCCCAGGAATCGAGAGCATCCCAACCAGGCGGGATCAATATTCAACAACAGGCATCCACCGTAAGCTTATTAATGGAACCAGAATCAGCGTTTCTTGCTGAGACCACCACTAAGGTGGTCAAGAATGTAGCACCATTGGATCGCAACAATCTTGTGAGAAATACCCCTCCCGAAAACAGGCGAGCAGCCAGACCCATCTGGGTCATAGCGTCAGGGTTGCTGGTAGTTTTATTTGTCATCACTTCCAGCCTCTTGTTCTTTACTTTACGTACCACTCACTCACAAAAATCAAGCCCAACTGCTATTTCCCATAAAAATACACATACAGTTCCGCTAACACCAACTCCTGTACTGACGCCAACCGCAGAAATAACTCCCACGCCTACCCGTGCGCCAGCATCAAAGGGAGCGCCTATCGCCATACCCTCACCTTCTGCGACTCCTTCACCAACCCCTACATCAGGGCTGGATGTAACGCCATCAAGTTTCCAGTTAAACCAGGATTGTTTCAAACAAAGGACCCAATTCGACTGCACGGCCAACTTGCATTTACCAGATACTTATCAGGATAACCTGGCATGGTCCGCCTCAGGCAGCAGCGCCAATATCACTTTTTACCCTCCAAACGGTACCCTATCTCCTGGACAAGATCAACAGGTCTATATTTATATACCACGTGTCTGTTCGCTTTCAGGAACTCTCTCTTTCTCAACCATTAACGGTATGATTACGATACCCTGGAGTTGTTAAAAAATGGCGACGAGTTCACATACACCCGGCAACGACGATAACACAATGTCTCAATCTTCTCATAATAGCAGAATTGTGCGCCTGTCATATGGGCCCGAAACATTGCAATTTGGCGAACTGCACCTGCCCACTGGTTCAGGACCTTTCCCCACTGTGATTCTGATTCACGGCGGCTTCTGGCGCAATCCCTATGGCTATACGCTGATGACCAGCCTGGCCGAAGATCTCGCGAAACAAGGCATCGCTGCCTGGAACATCGAGTACCGGCGCGTTGGGGATGCAGGTGGAGGCTGGCCCTCCACCTTGTTAGATGTGGCCAGGGCCGCCGACTATCTACGCAGTACTGCTCACAGCTATTCCCTGGATGTGCAGCGTGTCGTTTCTGTTGGCCACTCCGCTGGCGGGCACCTGGCATTGTGGCTGGCCGCACGTCCACGCATTCCTGAAGACAGCATACTAGCAGTGAGCAGCCATGCTGGGAAAGAAGAGGAACGCGCAAGACCTTTACCGTTGGTGGGAGTGGTAAGTCAGGCTGGTGTTACTGACCTAGAGATGGCCAGGATACGTAATCTAGGAAGTGGGGCCGTCGCAGAATTGCTTGGAGGCAGCTTGCAAGACGTTCCAGAACGCTATGCAGCAGCTTCTCCCGCCGCGTTGCTCCCATTAGGAGTACCACAGGTACTGATCCACGGGACTGAAGACGACCGCGTTCCTTACATCATGAGCGAGGAGTACGCGCAGGCAGCGAGAGCCGCCGGGGACCAGGTAACGCTGATAAAGTTGGAAGGCGCCGATCATTTTGTGCTCATAAATGTCTACTCAGATGCCTGGGCCAAAACCGTTCAATCGGTGAGGCAACTCGTCCACCTGGAATAAGAGAAAGGCTCTCAGATCTTTCTGGCTGGTTCGGCGAAAAGACCGATTTGGGAGACAACGACGTTTGTTTTGTCTGCGGCAAATTGCCTCATAGATTACTACTCCCTAATGAGCTAGCTGCTCAATCTCGGTGACAACCCGTCGCAATTCATCGATAAGTGGAGTTCTACCCGAATCTCGCAGCGCATCCGCAACTGAACGATAATACCAGAGAGTCCCTTCTTTACCACCGTGAAAGCGCAGCCAGAGAGACTCGCCCACCACACGATAATCGGCAAGGACCGCTCGCGCATTATGCAATTTATCGGCGGCAGCAACCAGGCGCACTGATTGCGATGCGCCGCGCAAATGGGCAATATAAGCTTCCTTGCGCGCTCGCCAGGGTGGCTTGGGAAAGATATCGCTATCGGTGCAGCCATCCACTATCGCGACAACAGTATCACCGAAGCGGCGACGGATCTCCTGCCGCGTAAAATCTCCACCCTGATCTTCTATGGCATCGTGGAGCAATGCCGCGATAGCCTCGTCTTCGTCGCCCCCATTTTCAAGTACTATGGCGGTCACCGCCAGCAGATGAGCAATGTAGGGGATAGTTGTTCCCTTGCGCCACTGCCCAGCGTGTAGTTTGGTCGCAAACAGCAGCGCTTCCTCAAAACGGGTTGAGAGTATCATAGAATATACCTCTTTAGCTATTGCCAGATTTCCGGAATTATAGCATACTTTAAGGTGTTCTAAGAAAGAGGTAGAATAACCATTGGAGTAATGTTATTAAGGAGCAACCATTTCATGCCCCAACAACTCCCTACTGCTATAGTTGACGCACCAAAAGTACCTCCACAGTACAGGCCTGCGAGTAGTGTCCCCCTGCGCATTTTTGCGGCCTGCTTGACTTCGGTTCTCGTCGCCGTACACTACACAAACTTCGGCCCTTTGATTCCTACCTTAATTACCAGTTTGCATATCAATAGCGCTCAGACGGGCCTCTTTTCGACATTCTTATTTTTAGGCCTGGCCGCCATGTATATCCCCGGCGGTATGCTGGCCGACCGCTATGGTGAGCGTCCGGTTTTAATTGGCTCATCCATTCTCCTGGTCATCGGCGCAACACTGCTTCCGCTCTTCCCCAACCTGACCTGGGTGCTCGCGTGTCGTTTCATTGTCGGCCTTGGCTCAGGCGCAGCTTTCGTGGCAGGGGCAGGGGTAGCAGCAGGTCTCGGCAAACATGCATCCTTGGGGCAAGGCATGTATGGTGGTTCAGTACAGGTCGGGTCTGGATTGGGGCTATTGCTCACTCCGTTCCTCCTGGCCCACTTCGGTTGGCGTGGCTCGTTTCTGGTTTGGGGTTTACTAGGTATTCCATTAATCGTTACCTGGATATTTGTCAACGATGCATATGAAGCTCCTGAAACAGAAAACGCGTCTGCCGTGGCAGGCATACGTTCTCCGGCAGTCTGGACATTAGGACTCTCGCACATGGGGACCTTTGGCCTCGGCAATACTATAGCTGCATGGATAGCCGTCTATCTCGCTTTTCAATACGGCCTACCATTAGCATTGGCGGCTACCCTCGGTTCACTTGCTCTTTTGTCTGGAATGTTTTTCCGTCCATTAGGAGGCATCTTAATCGATCGCAAAGTTATTGGAGCTATTCCTTTGTTGCGCTTTGGAACAATCCTGGGGTGCCTGGGAGTAGGTTTGCTTGCCCTCCCACTGCACTTTACTCCTTTCGCTGTGATCGGTATAACCTGTATCGCCATTGGAGCTACCATTCCCTACACATCCGTTTTCAACGAGGCCGCGCGCCTGCGCACTGTCAGCAAAGGTATTGCACAGGGCCTGGTGAGTGTGATCTCATCTCCTACTGTGTTACTTGGCCCTCCACTCATTGGTTTTCTATTTCAAGAGACCAACAATTTTACCTCCGCCTTTGGCTCAATACTGTTATTTGGCTTTGTTGCCATTACCGCTTCATTCCTGGCCGGGCCCGCAGTGAAGCGTGAAACGTCTATATCATAGAAAGGAAAGGCTTACGATGTTGAAACAACCAAAAGCTATCATTTTCGACCTGGATGGAGTACTTACCGACACGTCTGAATACCATTATCAAGCCTGGAAGCGCCTGGCCGACGAAGAAGGTATTCCATTTACTCCCGAAGAAAACGACCAGCATCTTCGAGGTGTCGGTCGCCGCGAATCGTTGATGTATATCATCAGAGGGCGGCAATACTCCGAAGAGCAAATCCAGGAAATGCTGGATCGTAAGAATCGTTACTATCACGACCTGATTAAAAACATGACTCCCGCCGACGTAACACCTGGTGGGCGAACATTGTTACAGGAGATCAGAAATGCAGGCATCAAAGCTGCCATCGCCTCAGGGAGCAAAAATTGCCGTATGGTGCTTGATCTGCTGAAAATTACCGACTTACTTGACGGCATAGCTGATGGGAATAGTGTGGTCAATGGGAAACCCGCTGCGGATCTGTTTGTCTTTGCAGCAGGGTTAGTCGACATTCCCACGGCAGATTGCCTGGGAGTTGAAGATGCCGACGCAGGGATTGAAGCTATAAAAACCGCCGGGATGCAGGCCCTTGCTGTTGGTCCACAAGAGCGTTTTCATAGGGCAGATAAAATTCTGCCGACGCTAGCCAATAAGCATTTACAGGACCTCCTCGATTAGAAGAAAGAAAGGGTAGCCCGTGAATCTCTGGCACATAACTGAAGATAGCTTTAACAGTAAAGCGTTACTCGCTCAGGAAACGGTATTTACCATTGGAAACGGCTATTTTGGCACACGCGGCGCATTTGAGGAAGGATATCCTGGAGCAACGCCTGCAACGCTCCTATTCGGCGTTTTTGATACCATTCCTGTGGGCAAAGAGGAACTTGCTAATGCTCCCGACTGGCTTCCGCTACAGCTATTCGTCAATGGTGAACGCTTCCGCCTTGACCTTGGCAAAGTGCTAGCCTACGAGCGCACCCTGGACATGCAGAATGGTATCCTCAGCCGCTCTGTGCGCTGGGAAACGCCGAGCGGCATTCGCGTGAAGATTGCCATTGAACGTTTTGCCAGCTTAGCGGATGAGCACGTTGCATGCATTCGCTATAGTGTAACCGTCGAAGAGCAACAAACACCGGCGGAAAATAGTGGGGAAGATGAGTTCGACATAGTTTTGCGAGCTTCACTCAATACTGCTGTGGGAAACCATGATCTTATGCACTGGGAAACCATCGACCAGGGGAGTGCCGGCGAATTGCTGTGGCTACATACGCAGACTCGCCACTCCTCAGTCCAGCTTGCACAGTCAATGAGCTTTACAAGCCGCTCACCAGGCTTCCAGCAAGAGAAATTTGATTCAGATTTTGCCCCTGGCATCACTCTCAGCGGGAAATTGGCCCCTGGAGCTACGGTGACGGTAGAAAAAATTGTCGTCTTGCACACTTCCCGCGATGCAGATGATCCAGTCATGAGCGCGGTCACACAGCATAAAACGATACTCCAAAAAAGCAGCTTTGGCGCGCTACTCGCCAGCCATCAACAGGCATGGCGGGATTTCTGGCAACTGGCGGATATGATTATCGAAGGTGACGAAACAGCACAGCGAGCCATGCGCTACAATGTCTATCAATTACGCATAAGTGCATCTACTCATGATAGCCGTTACAGCATTGCAGCTAAGGGGCTGACAGGGTTTGGTTATCTTGGTCATATATTCCACGATACTGAAATCTTTATGCTCCCTTATTTCACCTATACCCATCCCACTATTGCGCGTAACCTCTTACTCTACCGCTATCATTTGTTGCCCGGAGCGCGTGCGAAAGCAAAACACAATGGTTATGAGGGTGCCCAGTATCCATGGGAAAGTACCTTAGATGGCAATGAAGCGACACCTGAGTCAATGATCCACCCCGAAAGTGGCGAGTTAATCTCCCTGCTCAATGGCACTATCGAGTTGCATATCACTGCCAGTATTGCGCTCGCAGTCTGGAAGTACTGGAACATCACCGGCGACGACCAATTTATGCAAGAATACGGCGCGGAAATGCTACTCAGTACTGCAATGTTCTGGGCCAGTAGAGCAGAGAATCATCCAGAGCAAAATGATTTCGAGATGAACAACGTCGAAGGACCTGATGAATGGCACGAACATGTCAACAACAATGCCTACACCAACTATCTGGCGAAATGGAATATCCTGACTGCGCTCGATATATTCAATTGGCTGCAAGCCAGCGCTCCTGATAAAGCCAGGGCATTGGCCCAACAATTAGATTTGACCGAGCAGCGCCTGCAGCACTGGCAAACAGTGACCGCAACGATGCGCATCCCGCAGGACAAAGAGACCGGCTTATTCGAACAGTTCGATGGCTTTTTCAAACTCGCACCCCTCAACCAGGATGCATATACGGGGCGCAAAAAGTCCTACCAGGCGCTGTTAGGTATGAAGCCAGTACAAGAGTACCAGATCATTAAACAGGCCGATGTATTAATGCTCATCACTGTGCTAGACCAGCAGTTCGACCTGAAAACAAAGCGAGTAAACTGGGACTATTATTACCCCATCACAGACCACGATTATGGCTCTTCGCTGACGCCAGCGCTGCATACCATTTTAGCGTGTGAATTGGGCCACATAGATGTTGCCTACAAAATGTTTATGAAGGGGGCCCTCGTTGACCTGGAAAACTTACGGGGAAATACCCCGGAGGGTATCCATGACGCCTGCTCAGGGGCCGTCTGGCAAGCGTTGGTTCTGGGTTTCGCGGGTCTCCGCTTGACCGACAACGGCTATTCGACCAACCCCTCCTGGCCGGATGGCTGGACCCGCATCGCCTTCAAATGCTACCACAAAGGCAAATTGCTCTCCATTGATTTACGCAAAGAGTAGTAGCAAGCGTCAACCGAACTGAAGCAAGCATCGAGAGAGCGAGGCATTTCTAACATGTCTCGCTCTCTCAGTCTTTGAGAGAATGCGTGAAAGCCAAAAACGCACTTGACAAATAGCAGCAGCAGGTTTATGATAGAGTCCGCAGCAAGGCGCATTCGTCTAGTGGCCAAGGACGCCGCCCTCTCAAGGCGGAGATCACGGGTTCGACTCCCGTATGCGCTATTCGCACAAAATCTTCGCACCCCCTCTCGGCTCAAGCCGCTTGTAGCGGGGCTTGAGCCGATGCATAATGGGCAGCGAGATGGCCTGTACAGCAACGGTCATGACACGCTTCCTCACTCAGCGTCGCTGTGCGCATTCAGTGTGTCCCGCAGTGTGCCATAGCGGAGTCTACTTCATTGAGGCCTTAGAAGGCGTTTTCCCTCTCCTCAACTGGGGCGGTCTGCATCAGAGGATGCTTGGAGCGGCACAGAAAGGATCACACGAATGCAAGCGCATGATATTGAAACGTACCTGGCTGATCTCGGTCAGGAACTGCAGCAGATGGGCGTGCCGCAGCCGGTGCGTCTGCTTCTCTTCGGGGGAGCCTTCATGCTCACCCAACTGCATAGCCGGCGCGCCACCAATGATGTTGACGTACTGCTGGTGGATGTCGATGACCCGGCCACCTCGCCGCTTTACCAGAGGTTCAAAGCGGCCGTCCGCGCGGTGGCCAGCAGGAACCGGCTCCCTGTGACCTGGATGAATGATCTGCTCGGCGACTTTCTTCGCGCCAGCACGCGGGTGCCCCAGGGCACGCTCTGGCGCACCTAAGCAGTGCTCGAGGTGTATGTCCCGGAAGCCGAGTATATCCTGGCGCTCAAACTGCTCGCGGGTCGCCCAAAGGACCGCGGGGATATCCAACTGCTCTGCCGCCAATTGCGGGTTGGCACACGCATCCAGGCGCAGCGGCTGGTTGATGGCTATATTCCAGACCAGCAAGTCCAACAGCTCAACCATCTCGATACGACGTTGAGCACCTTGTTCCCCTAACTCAATATGGTACAATAGCGACGTGAGCATACGTTGTCGGTCGTGGGACCATGAGGAGGATTGATGAACCCTGCTGAGCATCTGCACACGATGGCGGCGACCTACCAAGAGATCTGTCAGGGAGAAGAGCCTTGGATCGCTTTGGGCAATTTCTTGAACGACTGGTTTGACTACGCCAAGGACCGCCGCGCCGAGCTGGTCGCGGCCCCGCTCTCCTTGCCGCAAGATGCCAATCAGTACCAGCAACGTTGGGCGGCGTTTTGCGCCGCCTCCGTCGACTATCTCTGCGCACGCTTTTCGGTGCCATGCCCCGCCTGGGTCTCTCATCCAATCTATACACTGCCTGACCCTTGGTTTGATGCGCCCATGGCGCACAAACCCGAGGTGCGGACCTACCTCCTCCAGCAGACCCCGGAGCCCTTCACACGGCGCAACATCTACTGTGGCGACCGCGTATTCGCCAACAAGTACGAATTGGCCGAGCAGCACCGTCGTGCCTCTCCTTCACTACGTTCCTCCAGGTGATCGCGGGACTCCTCACTTGGACTGAACTGCTTCTCTTAGCTCCCGGTTTCTTCATAGTCAGCATCGAAGACGCTGCCAAGCGCTCTGCCGAACGTCCACCAATCCGGCTCCCCGAGTCTGGATTCCGGCAGTTCCGCTAAGGTGGTGAGCAGGCGCTCGTTGGCCCGGCGATCCCAGTCCCGCACATAGGCCAGGTCCAGTCTTTGAGCTGCTGGTTGTCAGCCAGTCCCAACTCCCGATTGTGCTGCACTTCCTCGGGGCCAGGGACTTTTCCCCGTGTCCCCCGTTCCAGTTGCAGCGCGAGCCAGCCATTCTCGACGGCCAGATGCGCCAGCACATCTTTGACCGACCAGGAGCCACAGGCTCCCGGTTCGGTCATGCGCTCTGGCGCACCGTGCGGAGAACAGATTCCAGCTCGGCACGACTGGCGCCGAGCTCAGCCATCAGCACGGCTCTTGGTTTTGGGTGTTCCATCCTGCAGACCTCCTCATTGAAGCGCTCATCGCTATACTCCTCTTGTCAGCCTCATTTTCGCACAGAAGGGAGAGAGGCTCCAGAGGAACCGAGGCCCACTTCAAGCCGGAGCCCTCTCGAACGAGGTGGCGAAGCCTTCGGGGACGCCAAAGAGGGAGATCGTCACCCGGCCACCATGGTCGGGGCGCGCATTGCGAGCCAGGCGCTCCGTCCACGCGAGGCGCGTGTGAGCACGCCCGGCTCCGGGTGAGGATCACGCCCGCGGTGGGTGGCGAAGCAGCGGCGGGAGGCGACAGGCTCACCTCAATGCGTTGGTGGCGCACGAACTGTATGCTGGCGCGCCGGTGAACTCTGTGGCTCCAATCCCGCCAGAGCAGCGGTGCGCTACTCACTCGGAGCGGATGCAACAGCCGATTTCCCTGGCGCGGCTTGGCCGTCGCGGCGCCGTTCCATTGACGAGGCTTTCGTAGTGGACAGGAACGACAGCAGCGGATGCTGGCTCCATCCACCACACGCAGGCTCCCGTCGGCTTCTCGGCGTTGCTCATGGGGGAACAGCTTCTGGCCAGCAGACAGCGCAGCTTCCCATCGGGCTGGAGAGCAAAGTCTTGGCCAGAGAAGCGGCCCGCTTTCCAGGGTAAGCCCACCTGTGGGGGAGTGTGACTTTTCTCAAAATTTGTCCGCGAAAGCCCGCTTTCACGCTCGCTGCGACGATGCCAAAAGAGATTCGGTGCCTTTGGAGGCAAAGTGCTTCCAAAAGTACGATTGGACGCTAACGATGTCCAAAAGTATCGTCTTCTGCCAGCTCTACGCGCCACCCTGCGCTGATCGAGAGCTCCTTCATTCCTTTCCCCACGATGCTCGTGAGTAGATCGTGAATTCTCCAGACACCGCCGTGAGTTTCATCTGGTATGATAACTTAGCAGCGTGGCTCCCTGCGCTGCGGTGCCACGGTGGCATGAGTTCGATGGTCGCAACCTCCCGGCGCGCGAAGAAGCTCGGTTGCTCGTGGAGTGCGTTCTCTAGCGATTGTTTATACAAATTCTGCCAGGAGTTGCTCGTATGACCCACGGGATGCGCACCGAGATGGTGCGCATCCCGTGGGCTCTCATGGCGGCAACTGCTGTTTGGATTGCAATCGCCGGATGGCGGATACCGAGTCCGTAAGGACCTCCTTCTTCGGAGGCTACGGCTTGGGAAGCTTCCTGGCCATCGTCATCGGAGTGGTGTTGTTCCTCATCTTTACGCGCATGCCGTCTCTCGTACAAATCGAATCGCGTATTGCAGCCAGCTGGGGCACTGCGGCCAACGTTTGAAGGTGTAGAGTGGAGGCGCAGCTCATGCAGCCGCGCCTCTGAAAAGCCAAAGCATATGGAAATACGTCCATGATAAACATTACTGGTCATTTTTCCAGGGTATTTACTAGTCGAATCGACGGTGCCAAAAGATCATTTTTGGCTTATAGTACTCATAAAGGTTATCCTTACCTTAAATAGTACTCAAGGGAAAAGAAGGCACTATGGAACAAACAATTACAGAGAAAAACATTGCTAGCATGCTCTCAAATCAGATGGCTGATGCTGTTGAGCGTGTTAGTTCGGCGTTGGTACTCGTTAATGGACGTCAAGGGCGTCCAGCAAGCGGAATCATCTATGCGCAGGACCTGGTTTTGACGGCAGATCATGTGCTTGAGCGCGAAGAAGATCTGACGATTGAGACACACGATCAGCGTACGCTTCCTGCGCAATTTGCTGGACGTGATCTGGGGACAGACCTGGCACTATTGCGAGTGGCTAATCTTAGTCTTAACCCCGCTGTTAAAGCAACTGAGCAAGCACGAGTTGGTCAACTTGTGTTGGCAGTGGGTCGATCACCGAATGAAGGGCCTATGGCAAGTGTTGGTATAGTCAGCGCCGTTGGTGGACCAATTCGGATGCCACAAGGAGCGATGCTGGAACGATATATCCGAACTGATGCGATTCCTTACCCGGGATTCTCAGGCGGGCCGTTAATTGACACCCAGGGAGCTGTGTTGGGAATTACGACTACAGGGCTGGTAAGCAGCGCAACTTTAGCTATCCCGGCGCATATTGCCTGGGGTATCGCGGAAACGCTGGCACAACAGGGCTTTATTAAACGCGGTTACCTGGGCATTAGCAGCCAACTGGTGCAGTTACCTGAGGCGCAACGCGATGGAAGAACAGAAGACCATGGCCTGCTTATCGTACAGGTAGACGAGGGTAGCCCAGCTCAAAAAGGTGGTTTGATGCTTGGAGATATTCTAGTAACGCTCGATAACCATCCACTCAAGGATGCAGAGGATCTACGGTCACTACTTTCGGGTGATCGTGTCGGAAAAACCATTCCGATCGAAGTCAATCGCGGCGGTAAACTCCAGACATTGCAGTTAACAGTTGGTCAGCGAAGCTAACTAAGGATAAAACATTATGACAACAACGGAAGCAGGGACGGGTGTAGAAACAGGACGACCGCAAGGATTGTCCCTATTAGCATTGAACAATGCTTTTTCTTCGGGCCTTGGAGAGATGATCGAACAGGCGCAGGCTAGCGTTGTACAGGTGCGGCGAGGAGATCGTGGGGCAGGGACTGGCGTGATATGGCAGACAAACGGTGGCATCATTACGAACCACCATGTAATTGCCCATACTGGATCGAAGACCCTGGTAGAACTACGAGATGGTCGAGTACTAGAAGCTCAGATAGTTGACAGTGATCCAACACTAGACCTGGCATTGCTCAAAGTTCCATCCGACCATCTGACTGCAATACCTGTGGCTGATTCTACCAAGTTGCGGGTTGGCGAATTAGTTTTCGCTATAGGGCATCCCTGGGGTCAGCGCGGTGTCGTTACCGCAGGCATTGTCAGCGCTTTGAGTAAAGTGAAATTGCGCAATAGCAACCGGCAGTTGGAGTATATCAAGTCTGATGTGCGACTCGCTCCGGGTAATTCAGGTGGCCCATTGATTAATGAGCAGGGCCATGTCATCGGTATCAACGCCATGATCATGGGCGGGGATCTTTCAGTTGCTATCCCAAGTACTGTTGTCAGCACCTGGATAGCGCAGTTACCTCAGGCACGCATCACCCTCGGTGTGCAAATACAGCCCACCGAGTTGCCATCCGATATACGTCAGGAACTAGCGAATGAACAAACGTTGGGCCTGCTTGTGGTTGGTATCATTGAAGGTGGACGTGCAGAGCATGCGAATCTACTTGTCGGTGACGTACTGATTGACATTGAGAACACGGCATTGAGTGACGCGGCAACGTTACGCGAAGTGTTAGCTCAAAGCAGTTCCAAGGAAACGGTACACTTGCGTGTGTTACGAGGCGGTAAAGTTCAGGAGATCGAAGTAACGTTACATACACGGGAGCAGGCTGCATGATTCGCGTTTTCGTCATCGCACCGACACCGATGATGCGCGTGGGTTTGAGCACGATACTGACAAATCAAGATATGCAGGTGGTTGGCGAGGCGGCAATACTTGCCGAGTCAACCATCGAGCTATCTGGAATCGATGTTATCGTTTTAGCTGAGGAAGAGTTACTGGAGGACCTACGACTCAGTGTTGCAGAGGGGTTTGCACCTGCTCTCGTCATGTTATCCAGCAACAATATTCGGCTCCCAGCCATACTAAACGCGCTTTCGCCTCAAGGCTGGGGAGTTGTGCAGCCTGATGCTTCTGCTGCACAACTTCAAGTAGCTGTGATCGCTGCTGCTCAGGGCCTGCGAGTGATTCCTAATATGTATGATTTGCAGCCGAATAATCATGTATTGCGTCCTGGCAACCACAGGCGGGATGATCGTACGCTGGGCGAACATCAAGCAGGCGGACGTCAAGAGGGCGGTCGCGAGGGTCGCTCTTACATTTCAAGGGATTTTGAGATAGACAACATTGATGTTGTTTTGCCAGATGAAGCACTTACGGCCCGCGAACGTGAAGTATTGGAATTGCTCAGTCGAGGGTTACCTAATAAACTGATCGTACGCAGGCTTCAGATTAGCGAACACACGGTCAAATTTCATGTCTCTTCAATATATGCTAAACTAGGAGCAAGTAGTCGCACTGACGCTGTTAGTCGAGGAGTCCGCAGGGGTCTTATTACCCTTTGATGGGTTGTGCATACGTTAATATTTTTAGTAGAAAAGCCTGTTACAGATACTCCCCTGGAAATAGCCTTATATGTTACGTCATGCTCTAAATGCCGCTATTTCCATGGATTCTGGTGCGCCAGCAGCGCATGAATTACTGCTGGCGAATTCGGTGTACTGACTCCGACGTATGCCCCTCACCACCCCAGGGCGCGATAAATCGGGCCCCTACGCCTTCGGCTTCGCTCCGCTTGCGATTCGCCAGCAGTAATTCATGCGCCTGTGGCGCACCAGAGTCTATGGAAATAGCGGCATTTAGAGCATGACGTAACATATAAGGCTATTTCCAGGGGAGTATCTGTTACAAGTGATGCAACTGATGCATTTGTTGCAAATACGTATGGTGAGTTCGATTTCAAAGATGGATTTTATGCTTACCCACGCTCGATCTCTGGTTGAGAACTTTGATTACCTGGAATGTAACAGAAAAGCCTGTTACAAGTGATGCAACTGATGCATCTGTTACAAATATCACCGCTAGCTGAAATATTGCTGTTGAAAGGCGGGACGCGATGGGTGATCTCTGGCGCGCACTCGGATACTTGCGGAAGTACTGGCTTGTAACATTAGGGGCATTTGCCAGTTTACTTGTTGTCACGCTAACAAGCTTGATTACCCCACAGATTTTACAGGTGCTGATTAATCGTGGCATCAGCGCTAGCAACCTCAGTGTGATTTTATATGCCTCGTTGCTCTTACTGCTTGTAGCAGGCATTCGAAACCTCTTCACATTCACGCAGGGATTTTGGAGCGAAAAAGCATCACAAAGCGCAGCCTATGAGATGCGAAACGTAATTTTCACCCAACTTGAAAATCTGAGCTTTAGCTATTATGACCAGGCACAGACGGGACAATTGATGACTCGCGTAACGAGTGATGTAGATACCGTGCGCAACTTCACCGGCAATGGACTGCTCCAACTCGTGAATGCCATTGTAATGCTATTTGGCAGCGCCATCATTTTGCTACTTACAAACTGGCGCCTGGCGCTAATCGTGCTGACAATTGTTCCTGCCATTTTTGGCATCTTTTTATTTTTCATTCGCAGAATCGGGCCACGTTTCCGACTGGTTCAGCAAAAGCTGGGTAGCCTCAATACCATTCTACAGGAAAATCTGGCTGGGGTGCGTGTCATCAAGGCATTTGTGCGTGAGCCATATGAAGTAGCACGTTATCGTAGCGCCAATGATGACTTACTGCAAGAGAATCTGACCATTGTGCGAGGCACATCTTTATCTTTCCCTCTTATCTTTTTTATTGCTAATCTCGGCACACTGGCTGTTATCTGGTTCGGCGGCGCTCAGGTAATCGGAGGACAGCTTAACATTGGACAATTAGTTGCCTTCAACTCCTATCTAACCTATCTGCTGCTGCCCGTTTTCATCCTTGGAAGCACGCTAACATCTATTACACAGTCGGCAGCTTCTGCTCACCGTGTGTTCGAGGTCATCGATACCCCTATCGATGTAGCAGATAAACCTGATGCTATTGCCTTGACTCATCTTCATGGTCGTGTCGTGTTCGAGGATGTTTCTTTTCGTTACGCTGGCAGTGAGATAATGACACTGACCAATGTCTCATTCGTCACGGAGCCAGGTCAAACAGTCGCAGTCCTGGGAAAAACCGGTTCGGGTAAATCCTCGATTATCAATTTGATCCCACGTTTTTACGATGTCACAGATGGGAAAGTGATGGTTGATGAATACGATGTGCGTGATGTGACACTGGTAAGTTTACGTTCACTCATTGGAATTGTGCTGCAAGAGACAAATCTCTTCAGTGGCACAATACGAGAAAATATTGCGTATGGTCTTCCAGGCGCGACTCAAGAAGAGATCGAAGCCGTCGCAAAAGCTGCTCAAGCGCACTCGTTTATTACCAGCTTTCCGACTGGCTATGAAACTGTCGTGGGTGAGCGTGGCGTCGGGTTAAGCGGCGGTCAGAAGCAACGCATTGCTATCGCTCGCGCGCTCCTATTAAATCCCTCGATATTAATCTTAGATGACAGTACATCAGCAGTAGATGCGGAGACAGAATATCAAATTCAGCAAGTCTTACAAAACTTGATGGAAAACCGTACATCTTTCATTATCGCGCAACGGATTAGCACAGTACGCAATGCCGATCTTATTTTACTCATAGATGGTGGACGACTCATAGCACAGGGAACGCACGAAGAATTGCTGCGAAGCAGTTGCGAGTATGCTGAACTACTCGAATCACAACTGCTCAGTGAAAAAGAAGTAGCTATTGCGTAAGCGTTTTTAATCTTTTCATGGAGAATGTATGAATCAGCGAGTAGGCGCGGATCAGATAGCCCATATATATGGTTCGGGAAGAGTGGATGGACGGGAGCGTATTCAAAGCGGTGCGCTGCTGCTTAGATTGCTGCGCTATCTCACACCATTCCGCCTACAACTCCTGGGCGCACTTGTACTGGTTATCATCACAGCGCTGGTACAAGCAATAGGACCAGCACTGATTGCTCGCGCAATCGATGTGAATATTACACAAAAAGATCTTCAAGGTCTGACCAGGACGATGCTGCTATTGCTCGGCGTTTATGTAGTCGGTCTAGCGTCACAGTCTGGTCAGGTGTACATGATCGGCTGGATTGGTCAGAAGTTCCTGGCACAACTGCGTGTCCAGATTTTTGACAAAATACAATCACTTCCCCTGGCATTTTTTGACCAGAATAAAGCAGGTGATTTGATGTCACGACTGGTGAATGATATCCAGACGATCAATCAACTGCTTAGCCAGGGTATTACTCAGGTCATCGGCAGTCTGTTCTCACTGGTTGGCATTATCATAGCCATGATGGTATTGAGCTTACCCCTTGCTGCGGCCAGCTTTCTAGTTCTGCCTGTAATGATCTGGGTAACTGTTTTATTTGCTCGGCGTTCTGGTGTTGCCTTTCGCAAAACTCGTACTGTGCTAGGTATCGTCTCTTCAGAATTAGAAGAGGAGCTTGCAGGCGTACGAGTAGCCCAAGCATATAATCGAACAGAGGCAAATATTCAGCACTTCGCGGAACATAACGCGGCTAATCGAGACGTAAATGTACAAGCCGTGATTGTAACTTCAGCTTTTACACCATCGATTGATATGCTAAGTACACTGGCAACAGTTATCGTAGCAGCATTCGGTGGCTGGCTGGTCGTCAGTCACAAGCTTCAAGTTGGAATTGTAGTAGCTTTCTTCATCTATGTGCAGCAGTTCTTCCGCCCTATCCAGATCATCAGCAATATTTATACACAGATGCAAAGCGCATTCGCTGGCGCTGAACGCATCTTTGATCTGATCGATACACCACTGCAACAGAAAGATAGTCCCGAGGCACAGATACTACCAGCGATAGAAGGACGCGTCGTTTTCGATCATGTCAATTTCAGCTACGCTGCCAAGCCTGATCCCACGAACCTGGTGCTACGTGATATCAACCTGGTTGCCGAGCAGGGGCAGACCATCGCGCTGGTAGGAGAAACAGGCGCAGGTAAATCCACTATGGTCAACCTGATCCCGCGTTTCTATGATGTCATAAGCGGTAAGGTGCTGATTGATGGATTTGATACAAGCGAGGTAACGCTTGCAAGTCTACGACGGCAAATTGGATTTGTGCAGCAGGACACTTTTCTTTTCTCGGGCACAGTAGCTGATAATATTCGTTATGGACGCCTTGATGCCACAGATACCGAGGTGGAAGAGGCAGCTAAAGCCGTGAGCGTACATGATTTCATTCTGGCTCTACCCGACGGCTACAATACTAAGTTGGGTGAACGCGGAACTGGGCTAAGCCAGGGCCAGAGGCAGTTGATTGCTTTTGCCCGAACAGTGCTGGCCGATGCGCGTATTCTGATACTTGATGAAGCCACATCTAACATCGATACCTATACTGAAAGTTTGATTCAGGATGCGTTGAAGCGACTTCTCAAGGGCCGCACATCCTTCATCATCGCGCACCGCCTTTCAACAGTGCGCGACGCCGACCTGGTGCTTGTGGTTGATAAAGGGCAGATTGTCGAAAGGGGTACTCATGACGAGCTACTAGCATTGGGTGGGCGCTACGCCGAATTGTATCAACGCCAATTCCCCTAGACGCAGGCAAAAACCGGGTAGCAATCATTCACAGATATCGCGCACACAGCCAAACTCGCTTGACACTCACTCTACACTCTTCTACAATTCCTCTAGCATAATGAAAAGAAAATAGAGGAACAAGAACAATGGCTACACATACGACCGCAGCAGCCAACTATCGTCGTGAGCTAGGTGGGGGGCTACTTCAGCGTTGAGAGTCCCTGTCGATCCCACAACCCTCCGGGTTTCTCCCCCTTCTCCAGAGGTCGGGCTAGCAGGTCTTCGAGAAACAGCGTGCGGAAGGCCTCGACGGGAGCTCGATCCAGTGCGGCAAGAAAGCGGGAGAGCGTCGAGCGAGCGGGCAATCGATCCCGTCCGAACAGAGCCATGAACGCGTTGGCAAATGGCTGCAAGCGCTCATAGAACGTTTCGAGGGTCCGTTCGCCACTGATCGCATAGCCCAGCAGCACAGCCACAAAATCGATGACGTCATAGTGTCCGAAGCGACGGCGCGCAAAGCGCACCTGCTCTTCTATCGCGGAAAGCACGCCCTGGCGGCGAAGGTAGCAGGCGATGAGGACCACTTCGCCAAACCAGCAGGGCGTCGAGGGAACGGATTGGGAAGAAGTCTGGATTGTGACCGAGGAATCGGCGATACTGGTCATTGTGCCTCCTTACTGTAGGAATATTCACATTCTTCCTTCGTAAGGAGGCATATTTTTGCACCCTTTCGCTACCTACTATGACCTCGTTGCGCAACCCGTGGGTCTGGCCGTTCCAAATTCCAGATATGTCCCGCTTCCGGGATGATCTGAAGTTCAGCATGAGGCATAGAAGCAGCTAACTCTTGAGCCGCCTTTCTTTCGCCTAGGCCATCCTTCTTGGGCAACGCACTTCCTCTACTTGATGCTCTCGCACCAGCAGTCGCACCTTGGGCAGGTCATGTACTTGTCGGCATTCCTTGAGGCTTCCTACCACCTCACCCAACGGCTCTTGTCATTTGAAGCAGACCAGTGGCCAATTGCTCACCACCTCATCAGGACTGGCTAGCTGCATCAAAGTATACCCAGCATGGCCTGGCTGCCCTCCTGCTGTTGGCACACGGAGGCATTCTTCGCTCTCTCGCAGGCAAACTCTGCTTCTACTCTGGCCGTCTTGGCTTGCTCTCATGCCAGTTAAAGTTGCGCTATACGTCCTTCTGCTGTCATATCCCAATGTTAACAGCCTCTGCAATCCCGACCTGAGTAGTTACATTATTTTGCATGGCCATCCGATTATAGATAGCTTTAGTACTCAAGAGTGGCAAGACAAACCGAGGAGTGAGAGGGTGAAAGGCTAAGTAAGGATGATTCCTACCTCAGCGTAAGCATGTTAAGCTGTGGCTGTCAAAATCACTGCACAACACGCACTTGTCGAATGAACCATCCTGTATGATCCTCAAGCAACTACGATTCACGAAAAAACCGCCTCAGTACACCTGTCGGTGACAGATGTTGAGCAATGCCCACTGCGGGGCAAAGCACGTGCACTATTGCCTCCTCTATGAGCTACTCACGCTAACTTGTGGTATACACGACCCAGTTAAGCCAGTTCGTAGCAAGCTGGCAGCGATAGTGTGACACCCTGCCTTCCAAGCAGGCTGTCACGAACCTTTATTGCGTCTTCTACCAATCATTGTCTTTATAATCATCCTCGAAGGGTGAGAAATAAGGTGGGGAACGAAAAAGAGAGCTGAAGAGTCTGCCCTTTTGTTCCGGTGGCTCTCCTATCACAGCATACTATACTGGTGGTAGCATGGCAGAACTGAGAGGTAGCCTGCGAGGGGAGGACTAGCAAGCACCTAAGCGTAATACAATGAGGCGTCCTGTGAAGCAAAAGACGAAGAAGAAACGACAGCAACGCGCGCAAAGCCGACTCGCCCTCGCGCGCTTCCGACAGCAACAACGCGAGCAGTGGCAACAAACGGCTGCTCACCGTGCAGGGCAGCGCTGGAACAAGACGCTGCGCCAGCTCGCCGATCTGGGAGCAACGGTCAAACAACACGCACAAGCGGGAGACGATAGGGAGAAGACGGTCTATGAGGTCACCTTTGGGGGCAAGACCTCTCGCTTTCGCTCGTGCTTTGGGGTGCAGCGCTGGCTCAAACGGGAACGGGAGCGCCAGGAAGAACAACAGATGAGCTGGGCCGAGCGACACGTCCGGTGGATGATCGAGCACAATTGCGACGATCATGGCCACCCCTGGCCGGACCCGGCAGAGCCATGAGGGGGTGCCGAGAGCCTGGCTGTACAGCAACCCGTACAGCAACGCCGACGAATATCAGTAATACAGAGCGGTCCGCGGTGAACAATGAAACGAGGAATGAAGCGCGGGGAGCACATCGGCGCACGCCGGCGAACAAGCCCAGGCGTATCCCGTATGCGCTACCAAAACACGTTTATAAACGTCTCAAGCCGCGCTGGAAGCAGCTTGAGACATTTTCATTTCTTTCACTATCCCGCAAATGTAGCAACTGTGTAGCAACGCCCGAACTATGCATCTGCTCTACGACGCGGCCTGTCCCCAACGCTATGCTCCTTCTTCTTTCTATGGTATAGTACAGGAAAACGTGTAGAGGGAGGGCGCGGGTGCAATATCGAGAACTGATCTATCGCATTCACGCACGCCAGTCTATGTTCACGCGCTCTATTTCTGACGAGTGCGTAGAGCACATCTTGCGGCATGGTGAAGCGATCGAAGACTAACCATCCGCATTCCCATTTCCGGCGAAATTGCTGTTGGGGAGGTGTAACGAACGCCCCATTCATGTGGTCGCCGCAGAAAACAGGGACAAACAACTGGTGATCGTGATAACAGCGTACGAGCCGACCACCGATAAGTGGGAACCGGACATGAAGACCAGGAGGAAACGCTCATGAAGTGTGTCATTTGCCAATATGGAGAGACTGAACCAGGGACCACAACGGTCACGCTTACCAGAGGTGAGACAACTGTTGTTATTCGGGATGTCCCCGCGCAAATCTGCACAACCTGTGGCGAGGAATATGTGGATGCAGCAACGAGCAAGCGACTTTCTGAGATTGCAGAAACAGCGGTGAGGGAAGGCGTACAAGTTGATGTACGGCGCTATAAAGCTGCATAGATTACCTGCCTTCTCTACCACGTTCCAAGCCAGACGAGAAGCGGCTTGGGACATTTCTTTATCTCACACTATCCTAGAAATGTAGCAACCAGCTCACTCAACTACTTTCTTTCCGTCGCCCTCCCGCCTCTTCAACACTTCATCCATCTTGCTCATGGCGTCCTTTTGCAGTGGAACGTCGCTTTTCTGCACCTGTTTGGCTTTTCGCTGAGCATCCATACCCGACTTCTGCTGATGCACGGCACCAGCAGGTTTAGCCTTAGAATGCGGCCTCTTTACCTTCTCTTTTCGTCAGATACGCTTCCACGCTTGAACAGCAACCCATGTAACCAGACCAGCTAAGACCGTTCCACTTACTCCAACAACTATCGGATTGTTGAAAAAGTCGCTAAGGAAAGTGTGTACCGGATGAGGATTAAAAACAGTGAACGTCTGCTGAAAGTATAACAGCCGAAACTCAGGCGTGCTGCCGTTAGGGCAAGAGGACCACTGCACGTCGATCTCCCCACTAAGGGTTAGTGAACCTGTTGTTTGTGGGGTAATGTCAACGTTCCAGTCAGCCTCTGTATCATCTAAAGAGCGGGTGGTAGGTGAAACAAGATTGATTTCAGGGGTAGCGGTATCAACAAAGATAATCGCTGATACGGCACAGCCTGGAAAAGCATCGGACAATGCTTTCCCTCTTGTTTGAGGAGGATAAGAGTTCGGCGCGCCCTTCAGGCTATATTCCAAAGCCTGGTTCGATCCTGACGCCGCAGTGAGCTTAATGGTGGTATGGACCGTCTGATTAACAGGTATTTTGGTAACAGAAGGCAGTATTATCACTTGAACAGATGTCACATCCAAAGAGGATGGAATACTTTCTGACGCTCCTCCACACCCCTGCAATACGAACAGAAGGAGCATAAAGAATACAAGCACACGCGCATGCATACCTGCCTCCTCAATACTTTTCTCGGTCTAAAGTATTCTCGAGTGCGTTTCATTACTCCGACTCCTCCCAAAGATGAGCCAGTTCCTTCTCCACAAGAAATCAACTATGGAATAATTCACAGCCCCTGCTGAAACACCTGAAACAGTTGAAACTCTGAAACAGTGAGCCACCTCGACTCAAACTTGTCTGATACACCTGATACACCTGATACACTTGCAACACTTGCAACACTTGACATTCTGTGAGAGCGTTTCGTAACTCAGATTAACAGAACAGTTCTGAGCTTGAACAGGAACAGAGTATACTTTTCTAGCTCATCAAAAATCTCATTTCTACTGGTCCTTGCTCACTGTAACTGAGCATGTTTTGGTATCCATTGAAGAGCTTTTTGAGAGTTAGGAAATGCCCTCTATTCTCTTCTAAACGCTAATAAAGAAACGTTGAAAGTTAAGCAAATTATCATATCAAGTGAGAAACGACCTTGAAATGCTGCGAATGATCGTGCATAATGTAGTTAAGAAGGAATGGAGGGACAAAACATGAGCGAAGGATTCATTTCGCGAGGGTTCCGAGGCCGCCGCCAACAGAGTGACCTGGCCCAGCGGATTCCGCCTGGACAGTATCTTGAGCGCGGCTTCCCAGTGCTTTCGGCTGGTCCGACCCAACATACTCCCCTGGAGCGGTGGGATTTCTCGATTACCGGCAAGGTGAAAGAACCAAAGCGTTGGTCCTGGGAGGAACTGCTGGCCCTTCCCCATGAGACGCCAACCGTCGACATCAGTTGCGTCACCAAATGGACCAAGTTAGATACCCATTGGGAGGGAATCTCCGTCGAGACCTTGCTGCGACAGGTGGACTATGACCCGAACGTCGCGAGATATGTCACCGCCTACTGCGATGGTGGCTATACCACGAATTTGCCGCTCGCGGATGTTCTGGGAGGGAAAGCCTGGGTGGCATTCATCTACGAGGGAGAGCCGTTGGCTCCCCAACATGGTGGGCCAGCGCGACTGCTGGTTCCTCATCTCTATTTTTGGAAGAGTGCCAAGTGGGTCCGGGGCCTCCAATTGGTCGAGCGGGATGAACCGGGCTTCTGGGAGTCGCTTGGCTACCACAATTACGGTGATCCATGGAAAGAACAGCGCTACCAGGGCGACTAAGATGGCAGCTTGGTGAAGTGGTGGCGACCCACCAGGAAACGCCGCGTACCAGGAGCCTGACGCTCTCCATCCCCAATTGGGCGGGGCACCTGGCTGGCCAGCACGTGGATATCCGTCTCACGGCTGACGACGGGTACCAGGCCGAGCGCAGCTACTCCATCGCCTCACCGCCCGAGGACGGACAGCAGATCGCGCTCACAGTTGAGCAGCTGGACGATGGGGAAGTGTCGCCTTACCTTACAAATGGTTTGCGAGTTGGTGACAAACTGGAGCTACGTGGTCCCATCGGCGGCTACTTTGTCTGGGAGGAGCGCCTGGGCGGACCCTTGCTCCTCATTGCAGGTGGATCAGGCATTGTGCCCCTCATGGCGATGATCCGGCACCGTGGGGCAGTGGGAAGTACCATCCAGACACGTTTGCTCGTCTCGTCTCGCACGTATGAGGACATCATCTACCGGGACGAACTGGAGCGCCTTGCAGGGGCCAACATGGCCCTGGAGGTGATCCAAACGCTGACGCGGACGCAGCCGCCCGGATGGACGGGCTACAGCCGCCGTATCGACGCCGAGCTCTTGCGAGAGGTCGCCTGGCCGGTGGAGCAGCATCCTCTCGCCTTCATATGTGGCCCGACACCGTTCGTCGAAATAGCGGCGGCAGATTTGCTGCCGCTGGGATATGAGCCGACACGCATCAAAACGGAGCGTTTCGGTCCGACAGGAGGCCCTTAATGGATGACACGACCCTTGATGGGAATGCCGCAGGCGGCATCTTGCGAGAAATTTTCCCCTTTGAAATGACGCTCGTTGAGGAAACCTGTGCTCATTGCAGCGGGACGAGTCCCGTTGGTGCGCTCACCGTCTATAAGAGCAGTATGGGAACGGTAATGCGCTGTCCTACTTGTGATCATGTACTCATTCGCATCGTCAGCACAAAGGGCCGCTACCAAAACTATCCAGGCTTTGTCTCAAGCCGCTTCTGATGCGGCTTGAGACATTTTCTTATTTTACTTTGTTCAATGGGATATGAATATGGTAGCAAGATTCCTGCTCGTCAGTACCCTCGCTCTGGCGTCAACGCTCGTGGTTTATGAACTTTTGATCAAACGGATCAGCATCGCACGGTGGTTGTTCGGAATGAAACCCAGAAAGCGGGTGGGCCCTCACAACGTCGGCATGAATGCGCATTAACTAAGCCTGTCTCCCTACGCCCCAGGACAACCGTAAACACCTCACCTCTCATTACGGTGGCATGCCAGATTCGTGAGGCAAATCCGCCTCGATGCTGCTATAATACGAAGTAGCACACCTGCAAGCTGGAACATTTGAAAGGAACTCTTATGTATAAAAGAATTGTAGTTGGTTTAACTCTATTTGGTTTACTGACTATCCTATTGGGCGCATGCGCTATAGTCGATACATCCACTCCCACTAACCTTCCAACGGTGCATATGGGCGGATCCACCTTTCTTCAACCGTCGATTACTATTCACAAAGGTGATATGCTCAACCTCGTGGATGACGCAGCATCAACGCATATTATTGCGAACGGCACCTGGAATGGCACCACACCAAAACCTGCCACTGAAAGTGGCGCTCCCACGGTCAACAAAACCTACATCGGCAACGATAGCGGAACTATCGGTCCATTTAATACAGCAGGGACCTTCAAACTGTATTGTACCGTCCATCCTGGAATGAACTTGACTGTCAACGTCCAGTAACCAATCGTTTTTGTCCAAGAACAGCAATATGTGCCATGTGTGGCAGGACATCCAATGGCTGCCTGCCACACATGGCATGTTACTCTGATCTCCGTTATCGTTTACTTCATAAAGAACAGACTATAGTACTTTCATGGCAGGCAATGTGTAAAATATACAACCTGCAAATACTCCGTGCTATACTAACCGAAAAAATAAGATCAGCTAAAGGTAACTTCGGGTATATGCGGCTACAATCGTGGAAACAATGGAAGAAGAATGCCCCTCTATCGCTGTATCTCAATTGCGGCACAATACTTCTCCTCTTTCTGTTCAGCGTGCTCATCGTTGCCTGTGGCGGTACCCCTACCAATGCAAACCTGGGTCAAACCGACGTCACGGTTACCATCAATCTCGGTCAGAACGATAGCTCACCAACTCCGCCATTACCCGAATATACCTGCTCTGCCTGGGTCACCAATACCACCCCTGGCATTGGCTCCTCAACCATCGGTGTCTATGCAAAATTTGTCCATAATGTCAATGGCAACCCTGAGGGGGTATACCCTGCTCAAGGCACGGCTACCGTTCTCTGGCCCGATGGCAGCGTGAATGTCACGGCAAATACAACTTCTGACGGACTGGCCATTTTCCCTGTCTCAGTCGCCAATAAATCCGCGGATCTCTACAAAATAATATTGGTCACTGTGGCATTTCAGGGGCCGCAGGGCGTTCCACCTTGCGACGTCACAGCTGATCGTGCGGCTTTCTTCACCCTGGTGAAATCCTTACCGGCTGCATCAGCAACTGCTGGTGCATCCCCAACGGTTATTTCAACAGCAACTGCCACTGCCACGAATTCACCTACACCTACTCCGACACCTAAGCCTTGTCCGACGGTGAACCCAAAGAGGACACCGACTCCTTGCCCCTAAAACTACCCTCTTAGAGTGGGCATAGAGGCATAGAAGCACACTAATATATTATGAAGCATTCTGATGCACCTTGTTACCGCAAAAACATCCCGAGGGCTTGCATCTTTGCGTTTTACTGTGCATAATAGCAACAGGAGAGAGAAGCACTTGATTGATATACAGGCACTATCATACAGCATGCTGCTTGCTTCATGCCATGGTGATGGCGTTTTTGTACTCAGTCGCTGACCGCAAGATAGAAACAATGCGAGGGAACATACCATGCTTTCTTCGGATGATACCACCCAGACCACCGGGGCTATCGAAAAAATTTCACGGCCGCATAACCATCGGGATTATGTATCTGAAAGGCGGCAGCAAATCTTGCAGCAGAAACATACTGAGGACCTTCCACATATCAGTAGCCAGGAAACGCAGGGGAGAATTGTCTGGCGGCAATACATACAATTACGAGAAGAAAACAAGCGCCTGCGCTCAGAAATAGCCAGATACGTTGACGAAATTGATACTATGCTGAACGCTCATCAACAAGACATCGCCGTCTATGAGAGCCATCTAGATACAATCACGGCACAATTAAACCGCACAATGCAAGATCATCTCGACCTAGAAAAGCGTTACGAGGAACTCTACCATTCGTTCCAGAGCGCCGTTGAGGAAGAGGCACATAACATGCTCGCGGAGGCGACGCGGACCCTCGAACTTCACCCCGAAAACAGGCCGACAACGGACGCCCTGAAAACAGTGGAACTGCACGTCAAGCAGATTGAAGAACAACGTACTGCCGAGACACTCTATCTAATACGACAGGCACAGAAAAAAGCCTATCAACTTGAATATGAGCTTACCCAGGAACGACAACAAATGGCCGTCGAACGTGAGAATATGCAGAACCAACAAAATAGCTGGCGTGAACAGGCAGGACTGCAAATACACTTGGAGGAAGAACGATTGCGCGCAAAGTTCATCGCGACGATCACGTTAATCGCCACTGTACTGGTGATATTTCTGGTAATATCTCAACTCCTTTTTCTCTCGTGGCTACACGTCCCGTTCGCTGTAGCGCTACTCGTGCCTGGCTTTTTATTCGCGTTGATTGCCGGTCTTTTGGCCTATATACGTTCAACGGCACGATCGCTCTTTAGCATCGCACCTCCCAAAAGCGCCGACCGGAAGTCATCTTGAATTCCTGGGAAGGCGAAAGCATGCGCCCTTCTTTCCCTCGTCTAGGCACGCACGCTCAGCACCGTACGCACAAGCTTGCGATTGCCGGCAAGAGCCTCGCCCTCGAGATACGCCTCGAAAACTGCCTGCTGGATACCAGTATTCATTGTAGGATAGGCATGAATCGTGGCCAGGATATCGTTCAAGGTCAGGTTATGCTGCAATGCTAATGCCATTTCGCCCAATATTTCGCCCGAATGTGCCCCTACCATATGTGCCCCTACAATTTCATCTTTCTTGCCCGCCAACACGAGCTTAATAAAACCCGTTGTTGCGCCCTCTGCCTGGGCGCGGTCGATATCGGCCCACGGGAATTTGACAATCCGTACCTGCTTGTATTGCTTTTCCGCGTCTTCGGGTGTCAGGCCTACACGTGCGGCCTCTGGGTCCGTAAAAGTACACCAGGGCACAACACGGTAATCGACCTTTTTCTTCGCGAATGGCACCAGTGCATTCCGTACTGCCACGCCAGCTTGGTATGCAGCAACGTGCGTAAACAGGTACCCACCAGTTACATCGCCAATTGCGAGAATGTTCGATGCCGATGTCTGCAAGTGTTCATTGACCTTGATGCCTTTAGCATCATATTTGACACCGGCAGCTTCCAGGTTCAATCCGCCAACATTGGGCTGGCGTCCTGATGCCAGCAGTATCTCGTCAGCTTCAAAGGTCAACAGTTGGTCACCCTGCCTGACTGTGACCACCTTCTTATCACCATCGCGGCTGGCTTTGACAAAACGAGCATTGGTAACAATCTTGATCCCTTCGGAGACCAGGACGCTAGCAACAGTTTCAGAGACTTCTGGATCTTCCCTGGGCAAAATGCGTCCCGGTCCCTGGATAATGGTCACCTTCGAGCCGAGGCGTTCAAAAGCCTGCCCCAGTTCGACACCAATTGGACCGCCACCCACCACAACAAGGGAGACAGGCAGCCGTGTAAGATCAAAAACGCCCTCATTGGTCAAATAACCGGTCTCTTCCAGGCCTTCCACCCCTGGTACCAAAGGACGTGATCCAGTTGCGATGAGGGAATTGCGGCTGCTGATAAGCTCACCATTCAAAGATAGTTCGGTCGCTGACTTGAATGCTATCTGACCAAACTTTACTGTGACACCCTCGGTATATCTATGTTCGCCCTCACCGACACGCTCTATCACCCCTTGAATATATTCAGAAACCTTCCCCATATCCACCCTAAGATCAGCAGACATCAGCCCCACCTTAGCAGCCTCCCTGGTCTGCCGCACTACCTTAGCCACGTGGATCATACTCTTACTGGGCACACAACCATAATGTAAACAATCCCCTCCCAATTTCTCTTTATCGATCAATAAGACGCTTGCGCCCAATGCTGCCGCAGTACGCGCAGCAATCAGACCACCAGAACCCCCACCGATTATCGTCATATCATATTTCGCCATCTTATCCTCCCTGTTGTTGCTACACGCAAACCATCACGTCTAGTTTGTCTCCAACCATAGTTTGCTGTACGCTCCCTTGTAAGTTTTCTCAGCAACAACCCTGCTCATTGTAAGAAAATTTTGAAGAGAGAAAAAGCATATTGTGGTGCCACAATATGCTTTTTCTCTCTTCAGACAGATTTCTACTGCATCAAGTCTTCCATTTGTGACAGGTGTGACTCAAAAAGCTGTAAGGCCTGCCGCACCGGCTGCGGGGAGGTCATATCTACTCCTGCCTTCTTCAACAGCTCAATACTGTAATCGGAAGAGCCACTGCTGAGGAACTTCAGATAACGTTCCACCGCTGGCTTTCCTTCGTGCAGGATCTGTTGTACGAGAGCAGATGCTGCGGAGATACCGGTGGAATACTGATAGACATAGAAACTGCTATAGAAGTGCGGTATACGCGCCCACTCAATATCAATCAGTTCATCAATGAATGTCTCTCCCCCATAATACTTTTCGTTGAGGGCGTGAAAGAGCGCGCTTAGTGTATCAGCCGTTAATGGTTCGCCTTGTTCCGCCCGGCTATGAATTTGCTGTTCAAACTCCGCGAACATCGTCTGGCGGAAGAGCGTGCCACGGAATCCCTCCAGGGAGTGGTTCAGAATAGCCAGCCGTAAAGCCCGGTCAGAAGTCGTCTTCAACAGGTGCTCTGTCAGCAGTCCCTCGTTCAGCGTAGAGGCAACTTCGGCCACAAAGATAGTATAGTCACCATATTGGTAGGGCTGATACTTGCGTGTATAGTACGAGTGCATGGAGTGTCCCAGTTCATGCGCCAATGTATACATGCTATCGCGGTTATTCTGGTAATTCAGGAGAATAAAGGGTTGCGTACCATATGCCCCGCCGCTATACGCACCACCGCGTTTGCCAAGTGTCTCAAAGACATCGATCCAGCGTTGCGCCAAACCCTGCTTGAGCACGCTTACATAGTTTTCCCCTAAAGGAGTTAGTGCTTTTACCACAGTATCGCACGCCTGCTGATAGCTGATTTCTTCCCGTGTTTCCTCGACAATCGGGACATAGAGATCGTACATATGCAGCTGATCAAGCTGCAGGACGCGTTTGCGCAGCTTGAGGTAGCGGTTGAGGAGCGGTATACGCTCGCTGACGGTTTCAACAAGGTTGTCGTACACACTCACTGGAATGTTATATCGCGCGAGGGCACGTTCACGGCAGGAACTATATTTGTGCTGCATTGTGTAAAAAATGTCAGCTTTCACCTGCGCCGCCAGCGTCGATGCAATAGTATTGCGCTGCTTCAAGAACGTCCTATGTAAACCCTCGAAGACATCCTTGCGCACCTGCCGATTCGTGCTCCGAATGAATAACTGGTAGTTCCCTTTTGTCAGTTCCACCTCCTCGCCTTCCTCATCTTTAATGGTGGGAAGTTTGAGGTCCGCGTTGTCAATCATGGTGAAGACACTACCAGGGCCTTCCGCCATTTCCCCTGCCGCAGCCAGTACTGCCTCAATTTCCGCGGAGCGGATATGCGCTCGCTTGCGATTTAAGTCGTGCAACTGTTGCCCATAGATCGCTAGACCAGGGGTTTCTTGCACGAACTGGTCAAGCGTAGCTTGAGGCAGCGCCAGTATTTCAGGTTCAATAAACGAGGAAACCGTAGAGGTACGTACATAGAGTTGCACAGCCCTGTCGGCCATTCCCTGGTATGTGCTATTGGTTGTATCCTCATCTTTGCGCATTGAAGCATAGACATACAGGTGCTCAAGTTTCTCATATATTTCATCGCGCTTTTGTAAGACCGTAAGCAATGCCTGCCCACGCTGGGCTAACGTTCCTGCCAGTGCTTCCAATTCAGGCAACCGCTGTTGCAGGGCTTGATAATCGCGCTCCCAGTCATCATTTGTTGGGAAAATACTTTCGAGATTCCACGTAAACTCCACAGGAATCTCTGCTCGCTTCTTTAATGTCTGCAATGTTTGACTCCTTAACAGTAAGGTTAATCCTTTAATAAATCTTCCCGATCGCCCCATTTATCAAGGAAACGATAGAAGTTCCTCCTGGTCAACCTGGTCCGTTCCGCATCAGACAAGTCAGCATATTGCAGAACTGGATAACAGGTCACAGGCAAGTCTGGCGTTACAATAATTTTTGCCCCGTTATTACGCACGGCGAAGTTAAAATCAATGTCCATATAGTAGGGGAAGCGGTAACCTTCGTCGAAGAAACCTACCTCCTTGAGTAGCTTCCGCCTGAAAGCCATACAGAGTTTGTCGACCACTTCAACCTTCGAGCCCTGGCTCTCCTCAAAATGGCGCAAATCGTCGGTACGTAAACCGTGCAGACCGGTGATACCGATTTTCTCATTCGCCAACGCCTTTGCCAGTGGAGTGAAAACATCGCCGGTTAACTCAACACTACTGTCAAGCAAGAGAATGTAGCGTCCACGACTCTGCTTCAAGCCAATGTTGCGCGCTTCTGCCTCACCCATGGTGCGGCTGATGCGCAGGACATGGACGTGCGTATCAGCATGTTGCAATGTTGCCGACCAAATGCTCAATTCGTCTCGTGAAGCATTATCTACCAGAATGATCTCAATGTCGTTTCGGCCCGCAAAACGCTGGATGCTCTGCAAACAGCGCTGTGTTTGCTCAAAGCTATCGTGAGCCAGGACATTGACTGAAAACAAACAGGTGTCAGCTTCATCAAGCAGAGAAGGTAATTGGCGCGCAGTGCGATAGGTGTTGCCGTCTACTTCAATGCTTGGAAGAATGATTAAATGTGCTCCATGAGGATTATCTTTAATAGCATAGCCAGCCTCCTCAATCTGC
This sequence comes from Chloroflexota bacterium, assembly GCA_005881495.1. The sequence goes on along the minus strand of VBHI01000220.1, from coordinate 39,790 downwards.
CGTTTCAGGGCATCTGCCCGGTCGTATTGACCTTTTCTACGTAACATATCACGCTCATGTGAGAGCGCCAGAATATCTGCGGGGATTGCATGGCGATATGGCTTCGTGGTCATACATTCCATCCTTCGGTACTACTAACTTTTTCTGCCCACAATAACTTGCTACCAACCAAGCGCGAGACCATCACAGCGTGGGTCGGCAGCCCCCTCAAAAATATGTGTATCTGGATTGATGAGAATAGCTTGAGCATGACCCATTCCATCCTCCCACAAGCTTTCCACAATGGTACGATGACCGAGTAAATCGAGTTCAAGAGCTACACCACTCATAAAGCGCCTCTCCATCATTACCGCTTCAACTATGTTGCCCTCCAGGTGTTCATCAACGCCGCGCTGACCACCTATTTGCCGTCCCTTGTGCGGCGATGCTACTCTCACGCGCCCGCTGCGCCAGCGCGGGGCCGTGATTGCCTGCTGGACATTCAATCCGAAGTCAATGATGGCCGAAAGTACCTGCACGTGAATCTGCGGTTGAGCATCGCCTCCCATTGATCCCAGGGCGATATATGGCACACCATTCTTGAAAACCATCGCCGGCGTGAGGGTGTGCATCGTGCGTTTCCCCGGTTGCAGGTAATTAACATGGCGCGGATCAAGAGAGAAGTACGAGCCACGGTTATGCAACAATACCCCCGTATCACCGCCAATGATTCCGCTTCCAAAACCATGGTAGAGGCTCTGAATTAAAGAAACGACATTCCCTTCGCTGTCCGCCGCGCAAAGATACGTCGTATCGCCATCTTTTTCAAGGCCCGCGACAAAATACGGCGTCGCCTTCTTAGGGTCAATCCTGCCACGTTGTTCTTCAGCATACGCCTTGCTTAAAAGACGGTCAACTGGCACATCCACAAACGCTGGATCTGAGACATAGCGGTCGCGATCAGCAAAGGCCAGTTTTTTTGCTTCAAGGAGCAAGTGCAGGTATTCTGCCGTCTGGTGTCCCAGTGATTTGAGATCAAAGCCTTCAAGAATATTGAGCATCTCCAGTGCAGCAATGCCCTGCGAATTGGGGGGAAATTCGAAGACGTCATACCCCCGGTAATTGGTAGAGATCGCCTCAACCCAATCGGAGCGATGAGCTTGTAGATCCTCCTGCGAGAGCACCCCACCACAGCGTTGTACATATCCAGTGATCGAGCGGCCTAACGGGCCGCGATAAAAGGCATCGCGCCCATCTTTCGCCAGCATTCGATAGGTTCTGGCCAGGTCAGGTTGGCGCAATATCGCGCCAGTTTTCAAGGGCTGGCCGCCAGGCAGGAAGACTGCCGTCGTACTCTCCCAGGGTTTGAGTATGCGCTCGCCACGGCGTATCCAGCCACTCAACTTGGGGCTGACTGGCATACCTTCTTCCGCGTAGGCGACGGCTGGCGCAAAGATTGTCTCTGCTGATAGTCTCCCAAAACGGCCCAAAGCCTCAAACCAGCCATCAACCGCGCCTGGCACATTGATAGAAAGTGGCCCTGTCTCGGGAATCTCTTGCATATTCCTGGACAACAAGTACTCAGGCGTCATGCCGCGAGGAGCGCGCCCGCTGCCATTTAAGGCATAAAGTCGCCGTGATTTCGCCTCCCAAATGAGCATGAAAATATCACCGCCTGCAGAACAGGATGATGGATAGACAACTGTCATAGCCGCGTTAGCAGCAATGGCAGCGTCAATGGCGTTTCCACCCTGCGTCAATATTGAAAGTCCAGCCTGAGTGGCGAGGTAGTGAGCACATGCGACCATGCCGCGCGTACCCAGCACGGGTTGTTCGGAGAGCATAGCGGGAGACTCCATTTCTACAGCACAGCACCAATTAGAGTTGCATTTATTATAGCATATAGAAGAGCGGGGACATCCTCACGAGGATACACCACCCTTCTATGTGTTATTCTTTATTGCCCTTTTTTCTGCTGAAGCTCCGCCAGCTCTTTCACACGCTGCACATGATCTTTATGACAGATTATAGTCGTATCGGCCACTTCAACAACAACGATATCTTCCAGGCCAATAGTATACACCTGACGCGCTGTAGAATTGTACACAAAGACATTGTGGCATTCCAGGCCCATGTGACTGCCAATAGCGCCCACGCCCTGTGCGTTGGAAGGGAAGAGAGAGCCGTACTGTTCCCAGTTGCCAACGTCATTCCAGCCAAGATCGGCAGGTATAACGACAAGATTCTTCGTCTTCTCCAAAATACCGTGATCGATCGAAATAGGCGTTAGCGCTGGCCAGATTTCATCAATGGTCCAGGTTTCCTCTGGCGTTCCCATCGCGCTGACGATGCTATCAATTTTTCGTGCCAGTTCAGGAAGATGGGTACGCATTTCAGCCAGGATCGCCTCGACTTTCCAGACAAACATGCCGCTGTTCCACACATAGTGGCCATCCTTCAAGTAGCTCTGCGCCGTCGGCAGATTGGGTTTCTCGACGAAACGCGCGGCCAAGAAAGCCCGCTGCCCATACCCTTCACCCACCTGGTCGGCATAACGGATATAACCAAAGCCCGTTTCGGGAGCAGTTGGTTTGACACCCAGTGTCACCAGGTACCCCTGTTCGGCCAATGTATAAGCAAGCCGCAGCGATTGGGTCATTGCTGCAACATTGGTAACTACCGCGTCGGCATGGAACGAGGCCATGATTGCTTGCGGGTCACGCCGTGCAATGACGGCCGCAATCCAGGCGATAGCAGGCGCCGAATTACGACCCACCGGCTCACCGAGAATATGATCCATGGGGATAGATGGCAAGTGTTCATAGACTAACCCGACCGTAGCACGTCCGGTGACAACCCAGGCGCGCTCGAGCGAAATAAGCGGCGCGATTCGCGCCAGCGTTTCTTGTATCATACTTTTACCACTGGGAAGTGGCAGAAATTGCTTAGGGAAACTGGGTGTGCTCAGCGGCCACAGCCGCGTCCCGCTCCCACCAGCCAGAATCACCGCGTTGAGATGTTCCATACAAACGTTAACCTACCTCACATCAAATATATTTACCACGAACCGCGCACCACATTGTGCACAATTTGCTAACGATGCTAGGATTGTATAGGGGTTCAAGGATTGTGTCAAATGGGGCAAAACCTAAAGTAACTCACTCTGGTCAGAATACCCCAATTATGGTATGCTGGACAAACAATACTGAACCACAACCTTTCAAATCAGACCTAAAGAAAAGCAGCAATAAAAATCTGGAAGACATTGATTGAATATAGACCTATAGAGCGGGCATAGTGGGAAACGAAGAACAACTACCACCCCAGCCACCACAAGGACAGAGACAAGCAGGGCAGCAGGGCTACTACGGCTGGCAATACGAGCAGGAACCGCCCAACATAATGGCGCAGCAACCACCAGTTGCGCCACAGCCGTCAGTGTATCCATCTCCCCAGCCACAACTACAACAACCTTCTCCACTGTACCCACACCAGTCACAGGAAGGGGAAACACAGCAGCCGCAGCCACCGCGCTACCAGGAGCCAATCGCTGATATGGGGAGTTCGCTCGGCCTTGGACAGGGTATGGAGTATCAGTACTACGAAACGCCCCAGCCCTCTCAGCATCTCCCCGCGCTGCGCCAGGCCCGCCTCCAACAGTTGCGCGAGGAGCGCATGCGTCGGCAACAACGGCGCATGCAACCAGACGTGACCAGTATTTTCCCGCCCTGGAGTCAGAATCGTTCTGCTGAGGCCAGGCCACCTTTCCCTGCCACTTCTGCACAAGTGTCACCATCCTGGAGAGCCGGTGCAGCGCCATCTATGCGACAAGGAGCGCCGACAGCGACGCCCATGGAAGTATCACCTATACCTCCAACAGATTCCTTGCCCATTCTCGCGCAGAGTAGCCCTTCAGGACAAGTAATCGACCCCGCCAGTTCTCTACTGCCTGCGTCGGAAGCATCTCAAGACACCGGCATGATCCAACGGGTGAATATCCGTAGAGCTACCTTTATCTTGACTGGCGCCTTCGTCGTCAGCCGTGTATTCGGCCTGCTGCGCACTCTTCTATTTGCTTTCGTCTTTGGAGCAGGGGCTACTTCCGATGCCTATTTACAGGCTTTTTTTATTCCCGATTTTATCTTTAACGTTGTAGCAGGTGGCGCGCTCGCCTCAGCCTTTATTCCCGTCTTTACCAAATACATGGCTGGTGATAACGATGAAAAGTCCGCCTGGCATATCGCTAGCGCGGCGCTCAACCTTGCCATCGCTATCATGCTCGTTCTGGCGCTGCTCGCTATCATTTCCGCCGGACAAATCATACCGCTCTACAATCCCAAACCTACCACTGAAAGCCCGCAGGTCTATGCTGCACACATCAATTTGATTATCTCGCTAGCCAGGATTATGCTCTTGCAAGCAATTGTGCTTGGCGGAGGTGTCATCGTCACCTCCATCTTAAATGCACGACAACATTTCCTGCTGCCCGCCATTGGCACAGTCCTCTACAACGTGGGCATTATCATCGGCCTTCTGCCCGGCGTATACCTGGCATATCACGGACAGCGCAGCGATTTGACCTTCGCTGCCTATGCAGCAACATGGGGTGTTGTCTTAGGCGCTATCCTACAAGTGGCTATCCAGATTCCTGGTCTTGTCAAAGTTGGTATGCGCTACACCTTCTCCTTTGACTGGCGTCATCCCGGCGTCATTCAGATTGGCCGTATGATGGTTCCGCGCATCATCAATGCCGCAATGCTCTACTTTTCCATATTTGTAGACCGCTATCTTATCACGTATCTCGGCGTGATCTTTGCCGCGGACCTGGTCAACGGACTGGTTACCCAGTACTACCAGGCGCTCCAGATACTGCTGCTGCCCCTCGGTATTTTTGGTATGGCTGTCTCGACCGCGGCCTTCCCGACATTGGCGGAGAATGTCGCGAAGGGGCGTTTCGACCGCCTGCGCAGTATCATTCAGGAAACCCTGCGCAGCATCCTGTTTCTGTCGATTCCCTCGAGTGTTGGCCTGATCGTATTAGGATTGCCAATCGTCCAGGTACTCCTCGAACATGGCGCCTACAACCTGCAGAGCGCCATATACACCACTTTCCCCCTCGCTGGCTTTGCTATTGGTCTGGCCGGTCTCTCCTCGGTCGAAATACTGACACGCTCTTTCTATGCTCTTCGCGATAGTATCACACCCGTTATTGTGAGCGTGCTCCAGTTTATCTTTAAGATTGCTTTGAGCCTGATCCTCATAAATATGGCGGTCTGGGGCCCGCAGTGGGGAACGTTTGCCCTGGCACTCTCCACCTCCATTGCCGGCACGCTTGAAGCGATTGTGCTCATCTGGCTCCTGAATGAACGCATCGGAGGGCTACAATTGCGTGCCCTGGCAAACTTTGTAGGCCGCATCATACTCGCTGCTCTGACCATGGGTGTGGGTGTATTCATTATTCGTTTTGCCCTTGATCATGTTTTAGTCACTACTCGTGAGGGGGTAGGTTTAGGCATTGGAGGCTCCCTGTTAGCTCTGATAAAACTTTCAATCGAGTTGTTTGTGGGCGTCTTTATCTACATTAGAGTAGCACGCCGCCTGGGCATAGAAGAGCTAGGGCCGGTGAAGCGCGTACTTGATCGTCTTAAATTATCCTGGATTTGAAAACTATGAAACATATTTGCCTCTCTATTATCGGCTTCGGTGTCGTTGGCCAGGGTCTGGCCGAATTGCTCACCACAAAGCAAGCCTTGCTTAGACATGATTTTGGGCTGGAAGTGACGCTGATCAGCGTTGCTAACGCTCGCCACGGGTTCATTTATCGCGAGGATGGACTGGATATTCCTACTCTCTTAGAGCTAGCTGCGGCACGACGTCCTCTCACAGAACACCCTGGCATACAACACTGGGCGCATCCATTGGATGGACTCCAAGCCACAGGTGGAGATGTGCTGGCAGAGGCAACCGGCACCAACCTGCGTGATGCAGAGCCAGGTATGAGCCACATTCGCGCAGCGCTTGCGCAGGGTATGCATGTCATCACTGCCAACAAAGGGCCTGCAGCGCTGGCAGCCCAGGAACTCTTCGCGCTAGCCCAACAACACGCTGTGCAGTTGCGTATGGAATCAACGGTGATGGCAGGAACTCCTGTGCTGAGCACCATTCGCGAAGGCATGGCCGGTACGAGCGTCTCAGCTATTCGTGGCATTCTCAATGGCACGACCAATTACATACTTAGCGCGATGTCCACCGGGCGTGATTACCGCGAAGTTCTGGCCGAGGCCCAGGCCCTGGGTTTCGCTGAAGCTGATCCCACAGCTGATGTTGAAGGGTACGATGCACTGGCAAAGATTCTCATTCTGGCTTTCCTGGTATTTGGTCGTTCCCTCAAACCTGCTGACGTCTTCCGCCAGGGTATTACCTCTATCACCGGGGAACAGGTGCGGAGAGCTATCGAGAACGACAGGCGTATCAAGCTCATCGCTTCTTTAGTCTCGCATCCAGAAAATGATACGCTAGAAGCAAAAGTTGTACCCATTGAGTTGCCTCTCAGTGATCCACTCTCTCGCGTAGACGGCGTAATGAATGCCATTACTATTCACAGTGATACGCTATTAGAAGTAACAGTCATTGGCCCTGGCGCGGGCAGGATTCAAACAGGACAGGGATTGTTGGCGGATTTGCTGGCCATCGCCCACACACAATGAATAATGGGTATGTCATTGAGTGAGCTACCTGCAAGCTCTATATGCTGCTCTTCATCTTGAACTGAGGCATATCCCGCATCCCAGGAACCTTAAATACCAGGCGCACACTTCCGCACTGGATAATATCACCATGCTGCAATAGTTCAGGTTTAAGTGGAGAAAGCGTTAACTCACCCAGGCGAGTTTTGTTGCGGCTCTTGAGATCCTCGATATAGAAGAAAGTCTCCTCGTAACGAATTCGCACATGCTGGCGAGAAACTGTCATCCTCTGATCAATGGCAGTGAGATCGACATCAGGGCTTAAGCCTCGCTTTGGATCCATCCTGCCAACGATGACGTTTTTCTTGGCGATGGCGAAACGCTGCACTTCCGCTCCGTCCTTCTCATAGCAGAGGTACGCGTAAGCATCTGCCGTTTCTGGCACCGTCTTTGCCGGGTCAACCAGTGCCGATACAGCGGCCGTGGAACCTTCAATGAGCGTTGCGCTCAAAGCGATATCATTCTCAAATGATCGCATTTCGCCTGTCATTCCAATAGTGGGCTTCGCGGTCCCTGCATTAGGACCAGTTGGCAATTCACCCGCTGCACGCCCTCCTGCAGTGGAGCGATGAGGAAGTTGGATAGATTCTAAAGCAGCGAGTAAAACAGCCGCGTTGGCAAAACGCATAGCTGGATTCTTTGCCAACGCACAGTCCACCAGGTTTTGTATCGACTCTGGCGTATCATGCGTGTACTGCGCCATACGTGGTATAGCGCCAGTGCTTTGCAATATACCCGTCTCGGCAGGGTTTTTCCCGACAAATGGCAAGCGGCCGGCCACCATTTCAAAAAGAAGCAACCCTAGCTGGTAGACATCGCTCCACGGTCCCACCGCACCTCCTCCGCCGATATACTCGGGAGGAGAGTAGCGCGGATCAAGAAACCCGATATCCTCAACTCGCTGACTACTCATATAACCGAGCGCATTGAGCAGGGAACGTAACCCGACATCGTCGAGTTGCACGCGATCTGTCACTGTTACAGTGTCCACGGTGATCAGTTGTGGGCGCAGGTCTACACCCGCTATCCCTTGCTCATGTAACTCTTTTAGCCCCCGTGCCATCTGTCGCAAGAGGTCAAGTGCACGCGCTATAGTGATATTCTCGTTGTCCAGTACATGGCGCAGTGTTATTCCACGGGGGGGATCGGTAGCAATATAGACACGGGTTTTGTCGATACCCCAGTCGTACACGCCAATTACGTGTGGAGAGCGGATAAAGCGGCGTTTCTCCAAAGGTTGCAACAGCTGTTGCACTACCTGGACATCCATCGCAGGGGAGAACTTTATCACCTGCAGTCCAACCACGTCGTTCGTATTGCGATTGTAAGCAGTATAGGTAGTAAGCATTTCGCCAGAGATAATCACTTGCCCCAGGCGGTAGATTCCACCAATCAGCCGAGGCGACTTCCGTATCTCTTCTCCCATTTTCCGATCCCCATACTTCAAAAAGAGTGCAGCAGTTAATTATACAACTGCTGCTTTACGTAATCTTTAATAGCCTGCCAGTTACTGTTTGCTGGTTGCAGGATATATTGGCCATCTGAGGAGGTTGCATTAACCAGCACGTTTTGATTGCTCAGCCCGACACGATGGGCGTTGGTCAAATCCATTTTCAGCGCAAATTGTGCCAGGTCAGCCAGCGATAAATTGGTATAGATGGCGTTTTGCAGGACGGTGAGCGCATTCAAGAGGCTCGGCCACGTAGACATTTGCTTGACTTTTGTCAAAGCTGCTTTCATCATGATCTGTTGACGCGCGGAACGAGCAAAGTCCGAACCCTCTGCAGGGTTGTCCAGAACATAGCGGGCACGAGCATAGCGTATCGCCGTTTCACCGTCCATATGCTGCATCCCTTTGGAGAAGTGCACCGTTATCCAATTTGGATTAATGCTGGGATCATCATTTGCCGGATATTTCGCGCTAAATGAATCTGGCACATAGACATCGATGCCGCCTATGGCATTGATAAAATCGCGAAATCCCTGAAAATTAATGGTCAGCCAATATTTCACATCCAGGCCGGTCACCAGCGAGACCTTCGCCGCCGCGGCGTCACCACCTGCCGCAGGGTTGGCGTTATTATTCGAACCAAACTCATATGCTGTGTTGATCTTGTGATACTGCCCTGAGCCAGGAGGAATCTGCACCCATAAATCACGAGGAACAGAGACGAGCGTGGTATGGTGGCTCTGCGGCATCAGGCTCATAACCACCATCGAATCGGTAAGATACGCCCCGTCATGACTACCACCACCGTATCCCATCACCAGCAGATTAACGCGATCACCGCCTCCCATGTAGCCCGTCTGGCTGCTCAGTGGCGACTGTGTAGAAATGTGAGAACCAAAGGCCAGCACTCGCTGCGCCGTCGTAAAGGTGAATGCACCAATAATACAAACCAGCAGCAAGACGATGAGCGATGTTATGAGGCATCCCCTACGACGCCGGGGACGTTTTAGCGGCGAGCCGTCGGACGTCCCGCTCTGAGTCTGTCCCGGCTGGTGATAGGGATATCGTGGGGCAGCAGCATTTTGTCCTCCGGGGGGCAATTGTTGACCAGGCTGAGAGTAGGGGTAGGAGGAATACGGCTGGGCATTGCCGTTCCTAACAGGCATACTGTTCTGCACCGGGAAAGGCGGCTGTGGTTGTTGGTACGCGCCTGGTTTATCAACATATGGCGCAGGAGGTGGATATTGATAGGGTTTACGTTCAGGTCGTCGCGAGGCATCTTGAAAACTTCCAAGAATCAATTTGTCACCCTGCTGACCACCATTTGGAGGAGAGGGCTGCCGAACTGGTTCAGTTGGATCATCTTGATGATAATAGGGCTCGTTTCGCATCATGTATCCTTTTCCAGATAAGTAAAGTGTTTCATAATTCATTCACTATACTGAAACAACGATATACCCTACCACTCTCCCCCAAAAATGCCACTACGTCATAACATTCTAGCTCTTTCTTTCGAAAGAGCGCAATATTTTGGCGAGAAGTACTGGAAATCTATCTATGCACTTTTTCCTACTAAGTAATGACGAAATAGATCAGTTGAAGTTTCGCTTTTCTATTTTTTCCAGTCAGAAGTTGCTGGACGGCCCTTACCATACCGCGTGGCAACGATCTCAGCCATGATAGCAAGGGCCATCTCTTCTGGTGAGGTAGCTCCAATGTTGAGGCCTATCGGTCCATGAATGCGAGCGAGCTGTTCATCCGTCAGCCCTTGCTTCTTGAGGCGCTCACTGCGTTCCTCACTGGTCTTTCGGCTACCGATGGCGCCCACATATCCTACCTGGCGTGCTAAAACTACTTTTAACGTTGGCTCATCGAATTTTGGATCATGCGTCAGCACTGCTACTGATGTAGACGGATTCAGATCCATCCTTTCCAACACTTCATCCGGCCACTCAACAATCAGTTCGTCGGCATGGGGGAATCGTTCATGCGTGGCAAAAGCTGCGCGAGCATCAACCACCACCACGCGGTAATTGAGGGTCTTGGCAAACGTAGTCAGGGGAATAGCGATATGCCCTGCGCCCACGATTATCAGCGTTGGTGGCGGGGTAAAGCCCTCGATGAAGACATCATAGGATTGCAAACTAGCAGGACTTTCGATTGTATACGTATATGTTCCTGCCTCTCCATGCCAGATAGCGTGGTCAGCGTCTTCAAGGACACGCGCATCAAGCTCCGCATTCCCCAGCGTCCCATCAGTTCTCTTATCTGCAAAGACAAGGAGCTTAGCGCCGACATGCTCTTTGCCGCGCACCACCGTTGCCAGTGCGACCCCTTTTTCCTGGTTCAGCTGGTCTCTCAGTTCTTCGAACAATTTACTCATGAGAAGGTTCTCTATATCTATTTCCCGTCACGTATATAGTATGTCAAATCACTGTTACCAATCCAGCCGCTCGACGAAGACGTGAATGGTGCCACCACATGCCAGGCCTATCTGCTCGATATTCTCTTCTTCAGTAATACCAAACTCAAGCAGTTGTGGCTTTCCATTCTCAATAACTTCCATGGCAGCTTCGACAACCGCTGGCTCGACACAACCACCACTCACAGAGCCGGCCAGTTCCCCACTTTCACTGACAACCAGTTTCGCACCGGGCCTTCGAGGAGCAGAACCTGCCATAGAAACAACGGTGGCAACGGCCACGCGTTCACCTCGTGCTCGCCATCGCTCAATATCATTCAGCACATCTCGCATAGGAAACCTCCAATAGTCTAACGAACCCGCTACTCACCAGGAATGGCATCTAGATAGCACTTGTCTTAGTCCACGCGGCAATAGCCTTTCGCTGTGCAGCAGCGCTGCGCGTCGGGCGGCTATCATCGATACTCTGCAAGAGTTTACCCACACTGATTAAGCTATCCAGGTTATGGGCAGGCAAAAAAGTGTCAATATACGGCAAAGCCGTCTTCATACCGATGGTTAAGGGGCGATAATCAGGAGAACCAAGCAGCGGATTGAGCCAGATCAACCGGTGACAACTATGCTGTAAGCGATCTATCTCGACCTGCAGTATACTGGCGTCCCCACGATCCCATCCATCGCTGATCACCAGCACCACAGCACCGCGCCCGAGTACGCGCCTGGCCCAATGATGGTTAAAGTAATGCAACGCGTCGCCAATGCGCGTCCCTCCTGACCAGTCCTGGACCGACTTGGAGACGTCGCGCACAGCATCATCAACGTCGCGTTTTTTCAGTTGCCGTGTAACTCGTGTGAGGCGCGTCCCAAAAACAAAGGCCTCGACGTTCATCAAGCCATTGGAAATGGTATGAATGAAATGCAACAACAGCCGAGAATAGAGGCTCATTGAGCCACTGATGTCGCAGATGATCACTACTGGACGTGGCTTCATCTTGGTTTCACGCCAGGTCAGTTCAAGGATTTCTGCACCGTATTTGAGGTTACGGCGGACGATACGCCGCATATCAGGATATGAACCCTTACGCGACGGAGCCTTGCGATGCGTCGGGCGCATTCCCAGGTGCCAACGCATTTCAGCCATCAGCTTTTTGGCTTCCTGCACCTCTTCCCAGGTAAAAGATTCAAAATCCTTTTTCCTCAGCATCTCAATAGCGCTATAGGCCGTTCCCTGTGGATTCGCGTCATCCTCATCGTCCTCTTTGTCAATACGCTCATTCGCACGACGGGGCCGCTCGCTCTGGCGCATCTCAGCCCGCAGGTCCTTACGCTGCTGCTCGTTAGCGTTCATGTGCTCCGCCAATCTCTTGCGCTCTGAGGGGGGAAGTCGCATCTGTCGTTCGTCACGCTTCGCCGCGCCCTTTGGATTATCAACCTTTTTACCTTGACGATCCCGCATATACCAGAAGTAGAGAAACAACTGGTCAAAGAGTGTCTCCTGCTCATGCCGGGCAAGCAGAGAACTTTTGAGCGTGTTATAAAAGTCCTCTTTGTTGGTGATATCGATGTAGTTCAGGGTCTCAGAGAGATCAAGTATCTGCCGCGGCCCAACGTCAATGCCCGATTCCCAGAGGATATGGCCAAATTCAGTTAAGCGGTAAAGCAAGCGCTCGCCGCGTTCAAGCTCAATCTGGCTCAGCGGATGAGTAGCAAAGTAATGACCATTCTCCCGTGGTACTTCGCTCATAACTAGGAGACTCCCCGTGCCTTCTGCAAGATTTTGTACATGTCGTTTCCACCAACCTTCAACACATCATCTTGATACTTGAGTAGTGCTCCCAGTGTATCACGTACAGGGCCTTCGACCAGTTCCAGTTGATTGAGCGCCAGCAAGGAGCTAATCCAGTCCAGCGTCTCTGCCACACCCGGAGCTTTGTACAGATCGATGCTGCGCAACTCGCGCACAAAGGCGCAGACCTGCTTCGCCAGTCTTTCGGGCACGCCAGGCATACGAGCCAGGACGATAGAGTACTCTTTCTCCAAAGAAGGAAAATCAATCCAATAGTAGAGACATCTCCTGCGCAGAGCATCATGAATCTCACGTGTGCGGTTTGAAGTGATGATCACCACGGGTGGCTCTTTGGCTTTGACTGTGCCAATTTCCGGGATCGTAATCTGGAAATCAGAGAGCAACTCGAGCAGGTACGCCTCGAATTCTTCGTCACTACGATCCAGTTCGTCAATCAACAGCACGGGAGTTTTGGCGTTGGCTGCATCGATAGCCTGGAGCAAAGGACGTTTCATCAGGAATTCTGGATCAAAAACCTCTTTGAGTTCTTCCTGGCGATTAATCTTTCCCGCTTCCATCAGGCGTATGTGCAGCATCTGGCGTGTATAATTCCACTCGTATACCGCCGTACTGATATCGATACCTTCGTAACATTGCAGACGTATCAGTTGAGTGTCGAGAATAGCGGCAAGCACTTTAGCTACTTCCGTCTTACCAACACCGGGTTCGCCTTCCAACAAAAGTGGCTTACGTCGTTTGAGAGCCAGGAACACCGCCGTGGACAGACTGCGATCGGCAATATAACTCTGGGCAAACATCGCCCTCTGTACATCTTCTATAGTCTCGAAGTTAGATAACTGTTGTTCCTGCTCCAAATGGGCCTCCAAAAATGAATTTGTGCTTTCCAGCACAAGGGAATTTAATACGTATGTATATTCTATGCTATATGTAGGGAACTTAGCAACGTCTAAATCACGATTGTGCCATCTTTTAGAAACAGCACACCATCAACCCACACTTCACCCCTCTGGCGCAGATCACAGACCATATCCCAGTGCAGAGCAGATTCATTCACTCCACCCGTCTCAGGATAACTCGCGCCCAATGCAAGGTGTACCGTACCTCCCATCTTCTCATCGAAAAGCACATTTTTCGTGCTGCGATCCACGCGAGCATTATTGCCAAAAGCAAATTCACCAAGACGGCGAGCGCCAGCATCCATCTCCAGCATATGTTCCAGGTACGCCTGCCCCTGGCGCGCGCTTGCCTCGACAACTTTCCCATCGCGGAACACCAGGCGCACCCCTTCAATCGTGCGACCATCGTGCGATGCTGGAATGTCAAACTGAATCACGCCATTGGCGCTATCTTCCACTGGCCCCGTAAAGAACTCGCCGCTGGGGAAGTTGCGCTTCCCATCGCTATTGATAAACCTGCGGTTTGCAATAGAGAGCATCAGATCAGTACCATCGCCCATGATATGCACCTCTTTGCGCCCTACAAGCCAATCCACCAGGCGTTGCTGCTGCTCAGAGAGTTCTCTCCAGCGAGCAATAGGGTCGACGTCATTGAGGAAACAGACATCAAAGACAAATTCTTCGAAATCGTGCAGGGACATTTCAGCATCCTGGGCATATGCACTGGTGGGATACAGCGTCGATGACCAGCGAAACGTTCCAGCCTGCTCGCGTCTTCGCGTAACCTCGTAGCTATCTCGAAAAGCCGAGCGTCGCCGCGACACGTTCTCAGGCTTTACACTACTGAGGGCTTTTGTGTTACTACGCGATGCAATAAACAGCCGCGCATCACAATGCGCCGCCACTGCAGTCAACACCGGCGACTTTTTGATGAGCTGCGCTTCATTGCCTACACGTAAAAGAATCTCTTCAAGGCTTTCCAGGTCTATCAGAGCAAGGGGATGAGCACCCACACGAAGAATTTCACGGTAAACAGCCTCCACCAGAGGAGTCGCCAGCGGAGTTGCATGGATCGCAACGGTTTCGCCTGCTTTGATGTACAAAGAATAATGCACGAGTGTGTGCGCCCAGCGCTCTATGCGAATATCTTGCATAGGTCAATTTGTCCTTTGCATAAAATAGAATGTAATATACCACCCATATTAGCATACGTTTCCAAGATACTTTGTAGCAGCGTAGCCGCACCAATCAGCAGGAAATCATTGACAGAACGCATATACTTGTCACAAAGTAGAAATAAAGACAACCATATGCCACTCAATCGAATATATCAAACCATCGCAAAACACCGTTTACTATTGCTCATACTCTATTGTGGCGTAGTATTTTTTACGACTTCCTTCATCTATGTACAATTTTCCTCTCCCCCCTCTGGCGATGAACCACATTACTTGATCATCAGTCAGACCTTACTCAAATACCACTCTCTCAACGTCATGTTAGACTATAGCAACGGCGATTACCACGTCTTTTATCCATATACTATTGATCCTCACCTCTCGTATGGCGCACATGGCCAACTTATGCCGTTACATAGCATTGGAGCGCCCATTTTATGGCTCCTACCATTCTACTTGTTCGGCAGACCAGGGGCAGTTTTATGTATTTCTTTACTCTCGATACTGATAATTCTGAACATCTATAAGTTGCTGATCACCATGAACATTGGCGCCACATATGCTTTCATTGTCAGCCTGGCATATGCCATCGCCTCGCCCGTATATCTCTATTCCCACCTCACCTTTATAGAACCCGTGGGAGCGCTGATCTGCCTCTATGTCCTCAGAAAAATATTTCAAAAAGAACGTACGCTTACCGAAGTGACCGTAAGCTCCATTCTCTTAGGCATCCTACCCTGGATACATATCCGTTTTGCTTATTTTGAGGTAGTCTTATTTTTCGCTTTGCTCTATAGAATTTACGAACAGAACCGGCTAAAGCAGTTCAAATTTTACACCTCTCTCCTTTTACCAGTAACAATCTTGTTCATTGCTTATGAAGTATATACCTATAGATTCTGGGGTACATTTAATCCCGCCGCGATCGAAATTAACGATATCCATAATCACAGCAGGCCCTTTGTCACAGATCCATTGAATGGCATCATTGGTGTTTTCCTGGATCAGCAATATGGATTTCTGATCAATTTTCCCATCTTTATCTTGCTTTTTCCGGGTATATTTTTAGCGATAAAAAACCACTGTACCCGCTATAACCTCTTAATGCTCATCTTGACTATTCCCTACATGCTCATCTTTACGTCATTTAATAACTGGACAGGCGGTTGGTCTCCTCCTACGCGCTTAATCTTCGTGCTGCTCCCGCTCTATTCTTTCTATCTTGCCTATGCGCTGGAGCAAATCAATACGCTGTTTTCACGTCTCGTCATAGCTGCCACAATGCTGTATGGGCTTACGTACAACCTGTTATCTCTTACACCGCCTCTCAATAGCTTCAATGCTCCAACAGGATATAACAGAACCATCATCCACCTCCAATTGTTCAACTATCGTTTAACAGATCTGTTCCCTTCAATGTTTTTAGCCCATCAAACAAACCTTTTCGTGCTCTGGTCCATCATATTTGCATGCCTATCGTGCACGCTGTTACTCTCTAAAAGATTGAAAAGACGGACAGCTGCGCCCCAGGATCACCAGTAGCTTTAATGACAAAGCACAGTGAGAACCGGGTTGGTGACCTGGCCACCAGCCCGGTTCTCACTGTGCTTTGTCTCAAATGATCAGCTAGCGAACTATGCTCGCTCCGCTGCCTTCAAGATCGCCCTGCGCGCCATAACGGTCGTCATCTGAGCGCGATATTCCTTGGAGCCGTGAATATCCCCCAGAAGTTCGAGACCATCGGAGGCATGCACTGCGGCGGCCGCCACAGTAGCCTCATCCAGTTTCTTCCCAACGAGGGCTGCCTCGACCCCACTGGCGCGGCTGGCTTTTTCCGATGCTCCGGTTATGACAACACTGGCGGCAGTGCAGGTGCCATTTCCATCCAGTGTAACTACTGCCGCGCACCCCGCGACCGCGTAATGAGAAGCTTTGTTTGCCAGCTTCGTATACGCGCTGCCGGTGTGAGCATGCGGGATGGCGAAACGAATCTCAGTGACAATCTCATTCGGTTGAAGGGCTGTTTCGAACATCCCCTTAAAGAAATCGTCAGCCTGAATGGAGCGCGCGCCATTAGGACCCCGCACCAGGATGTCGGCCTTGAGTGCCAACACAATACCCGGCATATCTGCTGCGGGATCCGAGTGAGCTATACCGCCACCGATCGTGCCCCGGTTACGCACCTGCTGATCACCGATCAAGGCGGTACCCTCTGGCAACAATGCGAAATGATGGTGAAGTAGCTGAGAGTGCTGGATAGTGGTGTAGGTCGTCATCGCACCAACTTCC
Organism: Chloroflexota bacterium; assembly: GCA_005881495.1. The sequence continues at coordinate 23,023 of VBHI01000220.1, read as the reverse complement.
ACCGCCCCACTTTCCTGGCGGATGTATGAAAGACCACTGATCTTGCCAAGGTCAACCAGATGTGCCGGCTGAGCCAGGCGAAGTTTCATCGTTGGCAGCAGGCTGTGACCACCCGCCAGCAACTTGGCGTCATCGCCATACTGTTGCAAGAGAGCAATAGCCTCGTCCACAGACTTCGCTGCATGATAATCAAATGCTGCTGGAACAGACATTGTACGTTCTCCTTTTCACCCTACTTCTGGTGAATGATTTTCCACAGCTTCTCTGATGTAAATGGCATATCAACATGCGCAACACCCAGTGCATCAGCAATAGCATTTGCAACTGCTGGAGTAGAACCAATCGCGCCTGCCTCGCCGATACCTTTCACACCAAGTGGGTTAACCGGGGATGGAGTAACGGTGCTATCGGTCTCAAAGCTGGGAAGCTCCGAAGCCAGCGGCATGGCATAATCCATCAGTGTTGCCGTCAGCAGCTGGCCATCTTCCGTGTACTCGACTCCCTCAATCATCGCCTGGCCGATACCTTGCGCAATACCGCCGTGAATCTGACCCTCGACAAGCAACGGGTTGAGTTGCCGTCCACAGTCGTCAACCGCGATGTAACGCTTGATCTCCGCCTCACCGGTATCCTTATCCACCTCGACCATACAGATATGTGTACCGAAGGGGTAGGTCAATGCTGCTGGCTCCCAGAAAGCCGTTGTCTCCAGACCTGGCTCAATACCAGGATGCAGTGTATTGGAAAGATTGGCCGTTGCAGCTACCTCAGTAAAGGTAACGGCTTTTTGAGGCGAACCAGCCACAAAGAACTTGCCATCCTCCAGCGTCACGTCAGAAGCGCTAGCTTCCAGCATGTGGGAAGCGATTTGCTTCATCTTCTCCTTTAGTCTCTGGACAGCAGTATAGACCGCAGAGCCGCCGACCGCTGTGGTTCGGCTGCCATATGTGCCACGACCCTCTGGCGTGGAGTCAGTGTCACCATGGATCACAAGAATGTTCTCCATTGGAATACCAAACTCCTCAGCGACGATTTGAGAAAACGTCGTCTCCTCGCCTTGCCCATGCGGAGATGAACCAGTATAGACTGACACGGTGCCACTCTGCTCAACGCGCACACGCGCGCTCTCGTAGAGGCCAACCGGGGCAAATCCTTTGGGCCCTATCCCGCAACCCTCGATATAGGTGGAGATGCCAATGCCCACCAGCTTGCCCTCTGCACGCAACCGCGCTTGCTCGGCACGCATGTTTTGGTAATCTGCTAACGCCTGGGCCTTAGCTAGCGCGGCTTCGTAGTTACCACTGTCATACACGTTCCCGGTCGCTGATTTGTATGGAAACTGATCAGGCTTGATAAAGTTTAGCTTGCGTATTTCAACTGGGTCCTTGCCAAGTTCACGCGCCACCATATCCATGGCACGCTCAATAAGGTAAGTAGCCTCAGGGCGACCTGCTCCACGATATGCATCCGTGGAAGCTTTATTCGTGAAGACGAGATCAGTGCTTCTGTATAGTACTGGAATGTCATAGGCACCACATACCACGGGAAACATGAAGGCAAGAACCATCACATCGGTGAAGAGCTGGCTATATGACCCCATATCAGAGATCACATAAATCTTCAATCCAGTCACCTTGCCATCCCTGCTAGCGGAAATCTCGAAATAGTTGACCTGATCACGTCCATGGATCGTCGCTGCAAGAGCCTCGCTGCGATCCTCAATCCACTTGACGGGACGCCCTAATTTCATAGAAGCGTATGCCGTCACAAGTTCTTCGGGGTAGACATTAAGCTTGGACCCGAAACCACCACCAACTTCGGGCACGATCACACGTACCTGGTGCTGTGGATGGCCAACTGTCGCAGCCAGGATGTTACGCAGTATGTGTGGGATCTGTGACGAACTCCAGAGAGTAAGGTTTCTGCTCCCTTTGTTATAATCTGCAACAACGCCGCGCGTCTCGATAGACACCGGGGACAGTCTTTGATTTATAAAGCGTCCCTTAACAACCACACCACCATCAGCTTTGGTCTGCTCGAAGACTTTGTCGATTTCTTCCGTCGATGGATGCATGCTGAAGGCGACATTCGTGCCGAACTGTTCATAGAGCAGAGGAGCATCAGGCTGCATGGCCTTCTCGACATCGATGGCTACTGGCAATGGTTCGTAATCGACATCGATCAGGTCTCGTGCATCACGAGCCCCGTAGCGATCTTCCGCAATCACGACGGCTACTGGATCACCATAGAAACGTACCTTGTCCTCGGCCAGTGGCTGACGGATGCCCATACCCTCGGCAATATGCCCCACTGGAACGGCACAGGCAACGCTGCCTACTACACCTTTCAGGTCTGCCGCTGTATACACAGCCACAACACCAGGATATTTTCGGGCAGCATCAGTGTTTATGCTCTTAATGCGAGCATGCCCATAGGGGCTGCGCAGAACCGCCATATGGAGCATGCCGTAGAGTTTGATATCGTCAACGTAGGTCGCCTGACCAGTGATCAAGCGCGGGTCTTCACGCCTTTTAATAGGCGAACCAAGCATAGCTGCAATACCCATTTGTATACCTGTCCTTTCCCATCACGAGAAACAGAAATTTGAAGGTAATTTGGATGTATATACCTTCGAGATTACTCACCAGCACCCACAGGCTCAGAAACACTTGTGCGCATCCGCTCAGCAGCATACTGGACAGCACGTACGATGTTCTGATAGCCGGTGCAGCGGCAGATATTTCCCTCAAGCCCTTTACGTATCTCTGCCTCTGTCGGGTTGGGGTTATGTTTGAGCAGGTTATACGAGGCCATAATCATGCCTGGAGTACAGAAGCCACATTGTAGACCATGCTTCTCCCAGAAACCCTCCTGGATAGGATGCAATCCTCCCTCTGGAGCCAGGCCTTCGATCGTGGTCACTTCACACCCATCGGCCTGAACAGCCAGTACCGTACATGACTTCACTGATTGACCATCGAGCAGGACCGTACATGCACCACACTGTGAAGTATCACAGCCAATATGTGTACCTGTAAGGTCCAATGCCTCACGCAAATAATGCACCAGCAACGTGCGCGGTTCAACCTCTGAATGGTGTTGCTGTCCATTCACTGTAACACTAATTTCGTGCTTCATCGTCATTGATGGTTACCTCCATCTGATTAAGTAATTATCCACTAAGAACATTTCTTCTAGCGGCTTCTCTGAGTAGATGGACGCTTCCATCTACCCCCGGACGGGGCCATAACACTGGACACTGGAACAATGTCCAGTAAGCTACCATCTTCGTTCGTGTGCTCCTCAATGCGACAGCTCTATTCTCTAATATGGTTTGGGGTTTCGCCATTCTCCAATCTCATTGTGCAGTCAAAGTTGGAGTGTAGCAAAGAAAAAAACTCCTTTCATTTCAGGTCGGAATACACGTGGAGAAAAAGCAAACAAGGATAGTTTTTCATCGTTACCCGCATCATAAAAAGACCGGGTATACCGTTACACCTTCCAATCGTAAATACGTTTATCGATGCCTTCATCTAAAGGCACGCCAGCACTACAAGAAAAGGGTATGTAACGATTTGAGATTATCATACCAGGGGATACAATGTCAATTATTGAGGAAGCAAGTGTTAGTGTTCTATGATTTTGACAGGGTCTAAGTGTTCAGTGAAAATGTCATCCTATGAGGAAGCAAGGGAGCAAAGAGGCAATAATTGCATCTTTAGCGGATACAGCAGAACCAGACTAAATGCTCGCTTGCTCACACTGAATGGAAGCGTAGCACTGGCGCAAATATTCCTCCAGTTTCGCCCAATCGGCCGCTTCATTGGTTGATCTCTTACTGGTAATCAGATCAACAGTATTGTTGGCCTTCACCCGCAGTTCTGCGGATTCTCGCGCCTGCTCCTGCGTCAGTCCAAAAATAGCCGAATGCAGTTCAGTCATAGTCAGAATAAACTCGCTCTTGTCCGCCTGCCCAACCAGGCGGCGGTGCACATCAAAGTATTGCAGTTCGAGGTCAGCGACGCGCTCTACATCGAATTGCAGGCCAGAGTAGCGGCGTGCAACGCTGTAAAACTTCCTCAAGTACCGCCGCACCTTTTCAAGATCATGATCTTCAGGAACCCAGGCTGCCGAAGCGCGTGTCGTATAATACCCCGCCTGCAGCGACACGGGAAAGGGAATATGAAACTGTTCCTGGCACAGTGTGACTATCAAGCGCAATACCTTGAACCAGTTGTGTTCATAATAGGCCCGCCAGCCATTGGCTTCGGCATATGCTACTCGTTCAGGATTTAGACGAAACGTTGTTGCCATATGTATTCTCCTCTTTCTTCGCAATCACGTTGCCTGCTACACACTCAAAGCGGTACCTTTAGCGAGGGTGAACGGAGCTGGTTAGCAGTATACAACCCCAGGCATACCGGGCATATACCTTCGTGCCATACTTCAAGCGATGCGGCATGCTCCACATCACGACGATATGCGGCCTTCCGACGACGAACTACCCTCCACAGCAAAAAGACCAGGACAAGTAGTATCAGCACTCCTATAACAACCAACATTGATGGCAGTAGATGTGCTAACTGTACAAATACCGATCCGCCAAGATAGCCCAGGAAAAAGTGGAGGGTAAGAAAGAGCGTACTTCCTATGACAAGCCCTGGCACAAAGGTGCGCCAGCGAAAGTCGGCGAGACCACTGGCAGCAATGGCAGCTCCACGAACGCCGGGTACTAGTATGGCAACGCTCAGGCTGAGCATACCACCTCTCTTAATCTTTACAGTGGCAGCATCAAGACGTGCCGTTGTCAGGCCGATGTATCGACCAAAGCGATAGAGAAGATTACGTCCAGGACCACGAGCGAGTATAAACTGGATCAGCCCTCCGAGTATTACGGCGAGCAAGATGATCAGAAACGCCTGCCACAGCACAAACTTGCCTGTCGCCGCACGGGCTGCCGCCGCCAGGATAATCACATCGGCAGGAATTGGAATGGGCACCCCCACCGACTTGGTGAGCATAATGATGAAAATCGCCGCAAGGCCATATTGGACTAGAAACATATCAATGCTGTTCATTTTTAGCTGATCCTTATTGTATTGTGATTATACTTCATTACGGAATTTGGTTTTGGAGGGATTACTCCTTTGTATGAACAGCCACCGCTTTTATCTTGAGTGAGCGAGGAGGCGCGCTTAACAATGCTTGACACGAGTGATAATTCGGGATTATAATCGCTTACGTCAGAGATATCTGTTGACATATCGCAAAAGTAAGCCATCAGCCGGTGTAACTCAGAGGTAGAGTAGTCGCTTCGTAAGCGACCTGTCGTCGGTTCGATTCCGACCACCGGCTCTTATTCTTCTAATGGTACCACTTCTTCCCAGCTATCCGTCTCATGTATCTCTCTCCAATGTCGTTTTTCATGGCAATTTACACATACCACATCGCATTTCTTGATCTCGTTTGTTATCTGCTTGATGCTAGACGCTTTCCTAACAACGTCGGCAATAGTAAAGCTTTTATCTGCCCTATTTCGGTGATGAAACTGTAGTACTGCCGGATGACTTATACCGCATTCTGCACAGTAGAGAGTACTCTTATATCTCATGAACCAATGTCGAATTTCTAATTGTCTTTTTTTGGATGCCATCCCGATTTTTGTGTAACGAAGTGCAGCGAGACGTTTTATACTGTAGAGTTATATAAAAGCTCTGCATTGACAATCCGCTCTACGAGCGATTTTACGAAAATTGCAATTGCAAACTAAAACGCCAGGAGTCTTAAATTTCTTCTCCATCACTCAAGCCCCGTCAGCGCAACACTCACATCCCACAAACGCCTCTGTACCGCCTCATCTTTCGTATAAGCACTTGACTCAATTACCTGCCTTCCCTTAAAAAACAAGCCCGTCTTATTCTCGACTTCTGGAGAGGAGGCATAATACACCACCGCTTTAGCCGCTATCTCAGGAGCAGTAGAAATAAGGGACGTGAGCCAGCGCACAGGGGCAACCGCCTCCTTCATAAGCGCAGACTTCACCAGCCCGGGGTGGATAACATTCGCGCTCACCCCGTTCCTTTGAGCCGTCGCGCTAACTCATACGTGAAGAGCAGATTACACGCTTTCGACGCCCCAAATGCTTCGAATGCGCTAAACTTCTTCTCGCCTTGCAAGTCATCAAAATTCAGTGTCGTCGTCGAAGGTGCGGTAATCGTCAAAATGCGCGATGGAGCGCTCGTCTTCAACCGCTCCAGCAGCAGATTAGTCAGCAGGAACGGCCCTAAATGATTGGTGGCAAACATCGTTTCCAGGCCATCCGCCGTCACAGCCCGGCTACTCTTGAACACTGCGGCGTTATTGATCAGCACATCCAGGAGATCATATTTCTTCTTGAACTCCGCAGCCATCGCCCGTACTGAGTCCTGCACCGAAAGGTCAACAAGTAACAAATCAACATGCTCATTCCCGCTTGCGGCCCTGATCTCCGCCTGTGCCGACTCACCTCGCTGCTTGTCGCGGCAACCCAGGATAACTGTCGCCCCCAGTTTAGCCGGCCCTATAGCCGTTGCTTTACCCAAACCCGCATTAGCACACCGGAGACAAAGGAGACATCACCGGCCCACCCATTCTATAGCCGTTGCTTTACCCAAACCCGCATTAGCACCCGTCACCAGGCAAACTTTTCCCTGCATATCTGTTTGTGCCATCTGTAAAACACACCAATCGTCACAATTGTGTTTGAGCTATCTGGAGCTGATGCATAGTATCACAGTATAGCAGCGAAATGATCGGTCAATCCTGTCCAGTAGGACAGAAGTGTTCGATACAGCCTTGACTCGCCCACTTTTCTATGGTACCTCAGACGGGTATGTACTGGAACCGCCAATTATTTGAAAAGGGGACATGCCACGTGAAAATCCCGCATCAACTTCGCAACATCGAACATCGGTTGATGCATCAAACTGGGAACCATCAAGTTGAGCGTCAGGACTTTGCGGTTCAGCTCGTGGAGCACCCTTTCATATTCAGTGCCCGTTTTCTCTACTGCAATGTTATAAGCCCGTTTTTCGCTGGCAAAAGGGGGAACCCGGCGTGACCGCAATGTACGTCCCTGGTGCCGCAATTGGGCGGCTTTCGCTTCAATGTGCTCAAACTCGCTGCGTATCTCTTTGGCCAGTTCAATCTCTTTTGGTGCGAAACCATTACTTTTGAGCAGGTTATAGCCCATGGCCTTATCGCCAGCATAGAGATTGTCATCAAGGTTCAATGGTTTACCAGTGCCCCGCAGGTTATCAAATTCACCTCTCGCCTGGGCCTCGCGAATCTGCTCACCAATATAGTCCTCGAATTTTTTTCCATAATATCTTGTAACGGCGGCAGTTTCCGTGTCTGTCGGTCTCTTGTCAGATGTGATGCGCCAATCTGTGAAGTCCATATTTTGACCGGTCTCTAGATAGTTAGATAGATCCTTACTCTTTTTTTATCACAAATATATTATATCCAATGAGATAGCATATCGTGCAAACTTTAAAAAAGAGCTGCAATAGCCTGCTGCACAACCGCATACACTTCATCCAGTGGCATGTTACGTTCCCTGGCGATACGCCGGCACTCTTCATACTCCGGGCTGGCGCTAATAATGCGCGACCCCAGCCGTTTGACCTTCACCACTATTGTACCAATGGGCGTATTGATGCGCTCCTGTGTCCGTTGTGCCTTCAATCGCTGTATCTGCTGTATGCGTACCCCCAGTGTACTACTCTCTCGCAATACCACCTGTGCCATCCTATCCCCATCCTCAATCGAACAAATGAGAGAGACCATGACAGCGGGCCGATTCTTCTTCATCTGGATCGGGGTATAACTGACATCTAACGCACCAGCGGCAAGCAACGTATCCATTAAGTCACCCAAGAGCTCACCGCTCATATTGTCGACATTGCTCTCTATCACGGTGACCCAATCTGTTGCGGCTTGTTCCTCTGCATCGAGGAGGCCATTTGCACTCCCTATACAGAGACGCAGACAGTTCGGCCAGGGGAAATGTTGCCGCCCAAAACCGTAACCTACCTGTTCAATAGCAATGGCAGGCGTCTCGAAACGCGCCATTGTTGCCAGTATCGCAGCGCCTGTCGGTGTCACCAACTCGCCTTCAACTGGACACGGTCTCCATGGTGCAGTCACACGTCGCAGAATCTCCAGGGTGGCAGGGGCGGGCACCGGTAGCAATCCATGAGCAGTATGTACATAGCCGCTGCTCAGAGGCAATGGAGAAGCATAGAGCTGAACTATACCCAATGTCTCGATAGCAAGGGCCGCGCCGGTAATATCGACCAGGGCGTCAATAGCTCCTACTTCATGAAAGTGGACTTCTTCGAGAGTTGTTCCGTGGACAGCCGCTTCCGCCTCTGCCAGGCATTGAAACATGGCAAGTGCATTTTTGCGAACAACCGCGGGCAATGTTGCCGCATCCAAAATAGCAGCTATATCTGAGAGGCGCCGTGGCTGTTGCTCCTGTTCAGCCATAACCACTGTTAAACGCGCACCGCGTATCCCTTTATCTTGAACAATTTCTCCCATCAATTCATAGCCCGTTACAGGAAGTGCGGCTAACCCTGTCTTAAGTGTGGCTAGTGAGAGGCCCGCATCCAGCATCGCTCCGAGAAACATGTCACCACTAATGCCAGAATGGCAATCGAGATAGGCTATTTTCTGCAACATATACAAATCGTTCCGCTTTTCTTCGTTGTTTCAATTGAGAGCAAGCACTCTCTAGCATCCCCACATCTGGGACACTGTCGGGACCAGCCCTTCTCCCCAACTTGGGGCTGCTCACCCGACAGTGCCCCCTCCATAATCTCTCCCATTTTTCCACAACTCTTCCTGTTCCAGTAGTACATACCAGGCATGTCTCTGTTCCTCGGAAAGTTGCTCACTCTCTTCTATCGACTCCTGGAAGCTTTGCGCCTGGCCATTCACCTGGTACGTTGCTTGCGCCTCGGCTAGCTGTAGCGTCTGTTGCGTCTGTTGCGTCTGAGATATGCCAAAGAACGCCTGCACTGCGCTTGAGGGTTCTTGCAGTACCTTTGCTAGCAAAGTAATAAGCTCTCCAGGAATCGTTGTAGCAATGATAGTATGTTGTTCCAATTTCAAAAGAATATCCTTACTTACCCCAAGCCTTTCAGCCAGTTGGGATACCGTCAAATGCCTTTTGGCTGCTGTTCCAAGCAACGATGTGATAGTGCTGGTAGGCCGTCCAAGCGATGGCAAAACACGCTCCCAGGCAGTGTCTATAGCTCCTTGAAATTGTCCAGAAAGAACAGGCATGCTCTGTGTTTCGTATGGCAGGTCCCCTTCGAAGGCATGAAAATATGCGATAAAATCGGCGATCTCATCTGCGTATTCTGGATAACGGACCAGGTAATCACTGACATTCGGTCGAAGACCGGTGCGCACTTCCTCAACATAGCGAGCGGTGATGCGCTGTACAAACTCTTCTCGCTCTCTATCCATACAGCACTTCTCTTTCTGGCTCAAGTTTGCGACGCAATATCTCTAAAGCGTCTCGCAATCTGTTGCGTACAGTACGATCGGTGATGCCCAGGACCATGGCAGTATCCTTTTCCGTCCTGCCCTCCCAGAAAATGAGTAGCACAACCGCTTTTAGCTTGTCTGGAAGGTCCAGTATGAGGCGGGGCAAATCGCTGTGCTCAACGGCGAGCAGATCTTTTTGGGCCATTTCATCCTCAATATGTATCTCTATCAGGTCGCCTGTTGACAGTTGCCTGGGTTGATCCAGGCTATCTACTAGCGCACGCGGGATACGTGCAGTCTTTTTCTGTGCCTCATTATTCCACCGGCCCTCACGTGTCATAAACGTTCGAAACACGTGCCTTCGTTCAAAGCTCAAGCAGTGCTGAAAACTCTCTTCCCAGAATAATCTATCTCCATCCATCAGAGCGCGCATAACGCACTCGCATAAATCTGCATACAGATCACTGACCAGAACGCGCTGCTCCTCCGCATGCAAGTTCATCGTCTTGATTACATTGTTCGCCCAATATTCATTGGCACTATGGGTGCGACGAAAGATTACCTCGAATAAGCGCTTTCGTCCAATATCATCCCCGCGCCCGATAGCTTCTCTCACACAACGAACCAGTAACTCGAGAGGCAATGCCTCTTCCACACATGCTTCTATCGCCTTCCAGTAAGCAACCGTGCCATAACCCGGAAGAGCATCATATCTATCAGCCAAGCCTTTGCGGCGTTTGACCAGCTCAACGTCCCCATCATCCTCTACAGATGGAGCTGGCTCCTCATTCACAATATCCGCTACCTTTACGAGACACAACATTCTTTTAATCCTGTTCTAGTATAGCATTGGCCGAGCAAACGTCAATCTACTGTCTTACCCGCAGAGCACTCAAAGTAATCTATACCTATCAAAAAACAAAAAGCGGAAATTATTCAAACGATTTCCGCTTTTTCCGCGAAGAGCGGTATGTAAACAGGAAATAACGCAAATTCATTGGAGGACACCTTCTTATGCTCAACCAAACGTTGCAGAAAAGCCAGCAAATGGCGCCAGAGTTACTTGTTATTGGACAACTGAACGTCAATAGCACTATTTGTGGCTGGCTTTTCGCAGTAGAAGTAATCAGCCGCAAGACGAACAGCGGCAAACCGTTTCTCGATCTCAGGCTGCGTGATCAGCGCGGCAGCGAAATAATTGCTCGCCACTTCGATCCACCCCTGCTGGAAACGCTTTTACCCCAGGAGGGCAAGGTAGTGTTGCTAGAAGGAAACGTTGAGGAATATCGCGGCCAGGTGCAGATAAAACTGATGCGCGTACACAATGACGAATCAATACCAACTGATCTTTTTACATTGGGTACCCGCCGCTCGATAGCTCAACTCGAAGCAGATTTTCAGCACTTCATCGACAAGATTGATCACCCAGGTCTGAACAAACTAGTACGCAACTGTTTTGCAGGTGAAGTAATGGAACGGTTCAGGCGTTGGCCAGCCGCAGTACGACATCACGGAGCGGTTGTTGGTGGCCTCCTCGAACATACTGTAAACGTCACAACTATAGCCGAATTGACTGCACGCCTCTACCCCTGCAACCAGGACCTGGTACTGGCTGGCGCCCTTCTTCACGATATCGGCAAACTAGAGGAGCTTGAGGGACAAATTGGTGTAGGGTTTACCCCCCAGGGACGTATGGTCGGGCATATCGTCCTCGGTATGCATTTCGTACAAGAACGAGCTGTGCTCATTCCCACGCTTGAAGAAGAGAAAATCGAGGACGTGCTGCACATTATTCTGGCACACCACACCAAAGAATTTGGTTCTCCTGTCAATCCCGCGACCATTGAGGCGCTCATCGTCCACCAGGCAGACCTGGCGGAAGCTCACCTGACAGGATTTCTCGAACATTGCCAGAAATCCTGTGGCCCCAATGGTTGGACACCCTTTAGCCCACTCTATGGTGGCCAGCTACGACTCCCATAAAGCCAACCACCTTGCGACATTCAGCACACTACTAGAGCGTCGTCACTTGCCGCTCTTATGAAAAGCAATGGCATTGCGGTAGACATCGGCAAAACGCATGGCCGACGCCTGCCAGGAGTGGTCGGCGGCCATCCCACGCTGCTGGAGTCTCCGCCAGATGTCCTCGAATCGGTAGAGTTCAAGTGCGCGCACTATGGCAGCAAACAATTCCCAGGGATCATAATTAGTAAAGGTAAACCCGTTTCCTTCACCTGTACGCGGGTCATATTCTTGCACAGTATCCGCCAACCCACCTACGGCCCGCACGATAGGTACGCTGCCATAGCGCATGGCTATCAACTGCCCCAGGCCACAAGGCTCAAAGCGCGATGGCATCAGGAACATATCACTTCCCGCGTAAATGCGCTGCGCGAGTTCGGTGTTGAAGGTAAGAAAGATTGCCACCTGCTCAGGGTAACGAGCAGCAAGATTCTGAAACAGTTCGTGATAATGCTGATCACCTATACCCAGCACCACAAATTGAACGCCCTGGGCCAGCAGGGGTTGCATAATCTGCGCCAACATGTCAAAGCCTTTTTGATCGGTGAGACGCGAGATCATCGCCAGTAAGGGAGCCTCCGGTTGCGCAGGTAAATGTACCTGTTCTTGCAGAGCACGTTTGTTTTCAGCGCGCTTGTCAAGTGATTGAGCATCGAAATTGCTCTGGATATAGCGGTCCGTGGCTGGATCCATTTCCTCATAATCAAGTCCATTGAGGATACCAAAGAGCCGGTCACGGCGAGAACGTAGTAAGTGGTCCAGCTTCTCACCAAATGTCGGTGTAAGTATTTCTTGAGCATAGCGCTCACTGACCGTCGTGACGGCGTCAGCAAAAAGGATACCTCGCGCCATAATATCGACAACGTTTGCCAACTCCGCAATTTGTGGATACAGGAATCCATGAGCAGCAACACCTGCCACCTCCAGAATTCGATAACCGAAAATGCCCTGATAAGCCAGGTTATGGATGGTGTACACAGTTGCAGCATCACCAAAGAAGGGATCATCGTCATAGATGGTGTGCATCCAATTCGGCACGATACCCGTGTGCCAATCATGACAATGGATAATATCAGGAGACCAGTTCAACGCTCTCATTGCCTCTAACGCGCCCCGGCAAAACAAAATGAAACGCTCGCCATCATCCGTATAGCCATAGATGTTCTCGCGCTCAAAATAGCGTGGTGCATCAATCATGTAGACAGGAATAGCGTCTCCAATTGAACCCTGGCGCACGCTGACAGGCACTTGAAATGTACTCATATCCACAGAAACAGTATCAAGCACCGTACTGAGGCCAAAGCGCGCTACATCTACTTGCCCATAGCGAGGCATAGCCAGGCGTATATCATGGCCCTGTGCCTTGAGAGATTTTGGCAATGCCCCTACTACGTCAGCAAGGCCACCAACTTTGATAAAGGGCACAATTTCGGCAGCAAGGATCAAGACTTTGAGAGGACGTTCGTATTGCATAGAGATTAGCTCCCGTGCTCACAATTTGACTCTATTATAGCACGGGTACAGAAAAAGGTTGACACGGTTATCACACCATGTCAACCTCTAATGAGCAAGCAACTACACTTTGTAGCGATTCCGCACCAGGAAGTAGAATTGGATTGCGGCTATAATACCCATTACCGCCAGCAACACAACAGCATCAGCCTGACCGGGGATCGGGGGCGTATTGGGAGCCGGGTGTGCAGGAATTATGGTACCAGAAACATAGGGGATATTTGGCGCCGTCGGGTCATTGGGGAAGACCGGGATAGAGAAGAACGCAAACGACGCCACGTAGATCAGCAGGCATGTACCAAAAACCAGCCACATACCCAGGCATCCCAGGTTGTTTTCTCCCACTACTGCGAATTCACGACGCGCTACGCTGGTCCAGATGGTAGCAAGTATCAGCATAGCGCCACTCAACAACAAGGCCGTCAAGATTTCAGTGGGGTTGGTATGCACCAATAGCGTCGCCAACCCTAGCACTGCTGTGGTGACAACGCTGCCAATAATCACCAGGTTGCGCTTTGGCTTCCACACCCAGATGGCCGCCATCAGTAGAACGAAAGCGACACTGGTGATCAGGGCGTCGGCGATATAGCCAGCCTGCGGTGAAAAGGCACAACTCGCAGGAATGGCTGATTTTTTTCCGCAGATGGTCAGGTAATCGCCAAGCCCTATAAATGTCCAGCCATGCATCCAGGCAATAAGTGGATAGATGAATAACCACACCAGCAGCAAAATGACACCGCTCTGCGCCAATCCAAGCGCACCAACCGCGTATAAAGGCGACATGGTGCGCTTGCGCACCGGGCGCATCAGGTAATGCAGTCGCAGTGCAAAAGCGCCAAGGGTCAAAAAGAACGTTGCGCCCAGGATGACGTAGAGTATCGCATCAAGGATTAACTGTACCTGCGCCCCATTCTTCGGGTCGATGGCATACGCCAGGCCATTGTCATTCACCAGGGTATACCCAACCATGAAAATGATGAGCACCATACTAGCTATGATAATGATCCAGCGCACAGCCGGCGTTGTACCCAGGTCGCTTCGGTCTGGATTGGTGCGCTCACGCAGTGCCAGCACGCTGTAAAAGATCATAGCTACACCGACGAACAAGATGGCCAGTCCAACCATGACGAGGTCGACCGCGTCCGGTTGAAACCAGAGGACCGTACCTCCAAGTACAGGGTTCCAGGAAGTATCGGCATGGGGGAAATATTGGTTTCCGCTCAGCCCTGTGGCCAGCGCAATCACCAGGCCGCCAAGCGTTAAGATCGTGCCAAGGGCGCTGATGACAACAGGGGATACCACCGGTTTCGGATCGAAAAGCAGGACTATTACCTGAATAACGATGAAACCGGCCAGACAGGTCGCAGCCAAAGCAATCGAACCTTGCTCCAGGCCGACCAGTGTTGCCGACGTCATCTGGTTGTAAATATATCCGGGGATTTGCCCAATCAGGAGGGCGGCAATGAAAAAGTAACCCACCGCGAAAATCATTGCGCGCGCCCAGGATATGCGTTCTGGGATTTCCCGTTGTTGAACCTGTTGCATAGAAGCAATCCTTTTCGACAGCTTAATTTATTGAACTATCGTCAGTTCAGCCAGCATCGAAGGGTGAAACTGGCAGTAATAGATAACCGCATGCGTTGACGGGTTGAAGGTATAGGCATTCGCGGCTACTGTGTAGGTATATGTTCCTCCCGGATTAATAGGTGTGGTCAGGCCTGAGTCGAAGATATTCTTCGCAACTTTGATGTTGCTGACATCTGTCCCCTCAATCGCTGAAACGGTGTGCGGCGTTGTACTCTTGTTCACCCAGGTAATGACAGTGCCTACTTTCACTTTCAAATTGGTTATCGCATAGCAGGCGGGCGTACATGTTGCTCCTGGAGGAGGCGCTACAATATCTACCGTCACAGCCTTTTTATGGGTCATATCAACGGGAGCGCCAAAAGCACCGGTGGATTCTTGCGCGACAGCTGTCTGATATCCTGTAGGACTGTTCGACTGAAGGTAGATTGGTACCTGGACAAAGCCATTACCGCCACTCAAGCCATTTTTCTGCTGATAGGCCGGGTCAGATGAACGAATGAGATCAAATAGATATTGAATGTCATTATTAGTCAAAGGCCCCCCAAAAACATCACTCCAGGCGGGCATGATGGGTTTGGCCAGATCAGCCGTGTCATAGACACCGCCGCTAATGATGCGCACCAGGTCGTCATCGGTTAAACCATTGACAGCAGGGTTATTATTCAGCTTCGGGCCGATATGACCCTGCCCCCTGGTTCCATGACACTGATAACAATATGTTGAGTAAAGCACGACACCACGCTGCACGGAGGTGGCGTGCTGTTCAGCTTTTGCCGCTGCCTGGTTGTTGCTATCAACGATCCATAAAATTGGGATCACCAGAGAGACGATAGCCAGCATAACCAGCGTTCCATACCCCGTTTTTTCCACAGCATTGGTGCGTGAATAGAACACGAAGAGCAATGCACCCACGGCTACCACGAGGACAAGAAAGCCTATTGCGATCTGAATTGGATCTATCATAAAAACACAACCTTTAACATAAGGGCATTCGCAGGCACGAATCCCCCTATACTATACACTGCATTCTACACCTGGGACCGGGATCAATCGCGTCGTCTGGTCAGGATGCGGCACCTTGGTATTGATCGTACCGGTATCCACAGTGACGTCCTCCCCGGTGAAGGCGATAAGGAAGCGATCCAGACTCTTTGGGGCCGGCCCATCGAGCCATTCTCCAGTCACGTTATAGTGTGAACCATGGCAAGGGCATTTGAAACTGACACAACTATCACGGAATGGCACGGTACATCCCAGGTGGACACAGCGCTGGTAGAGGGCAATCCAATAAGAGCCATCGGCATCTTTTACCACCGATTCCGCATCCAATTGATCTGTAAGATTGCTGCCGCTCAACAGAAACTGGGTATTCTTGGCCAGGTGCACCACATAGGTCTTCGCGCTCTGCCGGTAGAAAACGCCAGCTTGATTCAGTTTGAAATTATCCGGCGTGACAGCCGGAAAATCCGCTTTCTTGCCAACATTCAGAGCAGAACCAAACTGACCTGCCAGGTTAGGATACAGCATATACAATGAGCCTGCTACAGCGGCGGTCCCCGACAGGCCCCACACGGCCAGCATTGACCGCCGCAGGAAACGCCGCCGCGACAAGCGCTCTTTGGCAATCTCCGCCGCTTCAGCGCCGCCGCCGTGCAGCACCTCATATTGCTGCGGCGTGATTTGCGGTCTATTTATATCATCAGAAATCAACGTCGTCCTCTCAGTCTTGCCTGTGGCTATATGTGGCTACAAGTTGAAGTACATATGAACCCAGGGCCATACCCATAGCCAACCAGGGCCACGGAAGAAACTGCCGGATAACGTGACCACTGCCCAGAAGATGAGAAACATGGTAAATGTAACAATAGCCACCTTCCGGTCAGCATAAGCGCGACTGGGGTTGCGGTCAACGTAGGGCAGTATAGCAAGAGCAGTCAGCACCAGGCCCGGAACGAGTACTCCACCAGTGGTTGGCGGGAAGTAGTGCAGCAATTCCTGCAGCCCCAGGAAATACCAGGGGGCCTTTGCCGGATTTGGCGTCACATTTGGGTTAGCAGGCGCCTCTAAAGGCGCATTGATCTGCAGCGACAGTAAGGTGACCATCACCGTGACAATCGCCGCGGCGAAAAACTCTCGCACCATCAGGTGGGGCCAGACAAAGACCGAATCTTCGAGCGGCTTCTCCACGCGAGTGATGGCCTCCTGTCTGACAACTGCAAGCGTGCGATACCGTCGCTGAGTCGCTGCAGCCTGCGTTTCCCCTCCTGGTTCTTTCTGTTCAATTGACATAGTTTCGGTATCTCCTCACTCATAGTTCCGTAGGAATTAGAATACACACCATACGGGAGAGACATCCCAATTACTAGCGAGCAGCACCAACCGTGGATCGCTCTGCACGAGTTTCAATTTCACGACGAGAGGGAGGCGGAGGACCAGCTTCACCACCATCCTTACGGATTCGCCAGAAGTGCACGGCCATCAACAGCGCGGCAGCGAGTGGCAGCAGTATCACGTGAGCGACGTAGAAGCGGATCAATGTCGGCTGAGCCACACTGGAACCACCAACCATCACTTTGTAGACAGTGTCTCCTAAGATAGGCGTATAAGGCGCCAGGTTCGTACCTACCGTGATAGCCCAAATAGCGATCTGGTCCCACGGTAGCAGATAGCCGGTGAAACTCAAGAAGAGCGTGACGAAGAAGAGCCCCACACCGACCAGCCAGTTGAACTCTCTGGGGGGCTTGTATGCGCCATGATAGAAGACGCGCACCATATGCAATGTTACCGAAACAACCATCAGGTGAGCCGCCCAACGATGCATATTACGCACCAGGTTGCCGAATGAGACGGCGCTATCTATTTGGTTGATATTTTGATAAGCTACGTGGGTTTCAGGGATGTAGAAGAACATCAGAAAAACACCCGTGAGCGTCAGCAGCAGGAATAAGAAAAATGAGATGCCGCCCATACACCAGGTATAGGTGATTTTCATTGCCTGGCGGCTGACTTTGACGGGATGCAAGTGCAGAAATACATTCCCCATCATGACTAGCGACTGGTTCAGAGGGGTATCGGGATAGCCGTGGCGAAAAATTGAACGCCAAACTTGACTCTCGACCATCTTCTGGGTCATCGTGTCGAGTAAGCTTTTGTTGCTAGTAGAGCTCACATTCCCTCCTCTAATAAGGATTATGCCTCGTTGTTAAACCAGGTCAGAAAAATAAATAAGCCTGGTCGCAAAAGTCCTCATTCTTTGTGGCAGATTATATCATACTCACGAAAAGGCTGGTACCCCCACAAGAAAACTGGGGGAGAACATACTTTCTTCATCGCAAGAAGAAACAATCCTCTCTCTAATTGTAATGTACTTCGTACTCAAATGAGAAGAGTACATAGCCTGACCTGGATTGTTATTCCTAAGCATACTTACTCACATGTATACCAGCATCAGGTGCATACCCTATTTTTATATTGTACACACCTGATTTTCAAGATACGTTGCATCTTCTCAAGAGAAAATGCCGCCAGCTTATCCTCTGCTACTTATGAAGCTCATCTATTTACCCATCTCATTTGACACCTTTCCTTGGTACAGCTACAATGATAATGTCGCTTGCATACCATACTTCTTCAAAGAGAAAAACATCATGATTCATACCGATACCAGATTACATGAAAGCCGTCGCATACCGAAAATACTCAGACCTTTGCTGAGCCTGCCAGTCTTCTATAAAGTGCTTTTCGCTAATAGTTTGATTATCTTCGTCGGTGCCACAGGTGGAACCTGGCTTGCCTCGAATCTCCACAACTCTCGCCAGGCTCTGGCAACGCCTGCCTCTCTGGCCATTTTCATTGTTGTTGGCTGGTTCGTCAGCATAGCTCTCAATTTTGTTGTCCTCCAGGTTGCATTTCGCCCCCTTAAAGACCTGGGTAGGGTCATGAACCGCGTCCAGGCAGGCGAACGTTCGTTACGAGCGCCAATGACCGGCGTCGACCTCGAGGCCGATCAACTCGCCAGCACCCTCAATATGATGCTCGAAGCGATTGATGATGCGACACGACTGCGGGCCAGCCAGATTATCAACGCCCAGGAACAAGAACGCAAACGCATCGCGCGCGAACTTCATGATGAGACCAGTCAGGTGCTCACCTCGTTACTTATTAGCCTGGCAATACTTGAAGAATCGATTACAACACAGGAAGCCCGCGACCGTATCGCCGATACGCGTATGCTGGCACATCAGACCTTGCGCGCCATCCGCAACCTGAGCATTGATCTGCGCCCAAGTGCCCTCGATGACTTAGGGTTACTTCCCGCGCTGCGCTGGTACATTAAAGAATATCAACAGAAGTGCTCAATTGCAGTTGAGTTCGTCGCGCAAAACTTCAAACAGCGATTACCTCCTGAGGTGGAAACAGCTCTCTATAGAATAGTCCAGGAATCTTTAACCAACACCGCGCGCCACGCCAATGCGCATAAGGTAATCGTCACTGTAAAAGAGCACGCAGATGCCGTCTATGTCACCATTACAGATGATGGCATCGGGTTTAATGTAGGTACTTTACACAAAACCCCCGACCAGGAACGTGGTTTAGGGTTGGCCGGGATGAATGAGCGAGCGGTTCTACTCGATGGTTCGTTAGATATACATTCTATTATTGGGCACGGTACAACGATTGAGGTTCGTATACCCCTCTCTCCGATAGACAAACCAATTCATAAAAATGGTATCCGACCTGAACATATAATATCGTAGACACCGGCAATCTTATGAAAGACAGGAACTCATTCTCATCAATGAATATACATATATTACTGGCTGACGACCATACAATTTTACGTGCGGGGCTAAAAATGATGCTGAACGCCCAGCCAGATATGGAGGTGGTCGGTGAAGCGCAAGATGGTCGCCAGGCCATTCAAGAGGCACAACGCCTTCTGCCAGATATCATACTCATGGATATCACTATGCCTGACATGAACGGCATCGAAGCAACACGACAAATCAAAAAATTGTTACCAGAAATAAAGGTACTTGTACTCACTATGCACGAAAATGAAGAGTATGTTTTCCAGGCGTTACGTGCTGGCGCTTCTGGCTATATGCTCAAAGAAGCCGCAGATACTGAACTCATCACAGCGTTACACGTTATACGTAGTGGCCAATTTTATCTCTCACCAACTGCGCAATCCGTCATGGTTGGAGATTATCTGCAACGCGTACGCAGTGGCGAAGAAAAAGATAGTTATAGTAGCCTGACCGAGCGGGAAAGAGAAATTTTAAAATTAGTTGCTGAGGGCTACACCAATAACCAGATTGCGGAGCGTCTGGTAATCAGTCCAAAAACAGTAGATACCCATCGCACCCATGTTATGGATAAGCTCAACCTCCACAGCCGCGCTGAACTCGTCAAATATGCCATGCGGCGCGGTCTGCTAGAAGACTAGAACGTAATGAAGGGACAAGGATGGGCTATTATTCTATTCCTCTTCCTCTTCTTCGAAGCCAGTGCCGTTTTCGTTCTCCTCGGCAAAATATTCATCGCTATAGAAACCAACGTCTTTGCCAACGTAGACACTGACCAGAAAATCATCGCGTGGCATATCAGCAGATAGTACAAGATCTTCATCAATCTGCTCAATAAGTTTGGTTAAGTCAGCCTCTTCCAATTCCCGCTCTAAAATAAGCGTTCCATGAACCGCGGTTGTCGTAAAATGAATATCGACTGTACCCAGACGATTGTTACTCTGTAAGCTACTACCTTGCATAATGTAATAACCTTCCGAGTATGGAGTACGAAAATGTCGTTCAAAGCGAATGTCGTCCATGGTTCTATTTTCCAAGCGCAGCCAGTTTCTCTGCCGCGCCCTCCTTTCTTTCTCTTCAGTGGATTTTCTTTACCCTACCCATACCAGCCTGGAGAGCGTAGTTTGTTGAGTATCTTTTATTCGCGCATAGTATACCACAATGGGCGCTTTTATGAACAAGTGGACAGGCAAACAGGCGAACAGGCGGGTCATGCCAAAAACTGAAATGACGCAAACATTTTTGAGAATACTATTTGATCTTCCTGCTCATATGTAGTCTGGGGTGCCAACAGCATAATAGTATACATGCTATTCTTATGAGTAGTCGTTACTAGGGTCTCGGTGTAGCTCGCTCCCTTTAACAGTACATTTCCCTGAATTTGTTGCCAGGACGTCCCACCAAAGGATGTTGACGAGTTTTTTGTTCCCGTCAGACCAAGCTGGTTCGCCTTTTGTTGCAAATATGTACCGGTGTCGCCACCGGGCGCGGCTCCCACGACGATATCCACCTGGGCAGTGTGACTACTATCATAAAAATGTACTGTTGCTTTACCCTTGTCAATCTGTGATTGCCAACCACTGGGATAGAGCAGCGAGAAACCAAGCTGGTTATTACTGAAACTCTGCTGCGGCTGTGTAATTCCAGGCACGGAAAACGGCTGAACCAGGATGATCCAAATTCCTAATCCACCAAATACCACAAAACATAAGAGTACCACCAGCATAATTACCAGCGGCTTACGATTCTCACGACGCCTGGTGCGTTGGACAGGGGGTACAACGGACTGTGAAGGTGGCGCTTGTCTTACTTCACTTGCAAGCGGCGAAGCCGTCGAAAAATTCTGGTAACTTGAGTGATCGGAGGTTCCGAGCTGTTGTCCCGAAAACTCTTCTTGCTGCCGCATTGGTTCGTCCACTGGCCCGGGCGTAACCATGGGTTTCTCCCCCATTGGTATTGCCAGTGGCATGGTATCAACAAACTCTACCTCGTCAGAACGAGTAGGAGCTACTTTCCCTGGAGTTGGAGGACTCGTATGATGCTGATTTAACCCGTTTGATGAAACAGCTACCAGTGGTCCGGTAGGTAAATCTTCGAATTCATCTTCATTCCTCAACCCATTGGCAGTGGGTATCGCGGGTTCTTTTTGATCCCAGACCTTCACGCGTAATTCTCGTACCTGTGTATTCGCACGCTGCACCGGTTCTGGCGCTGGGTTTTCAGGCTGTGGGACATCATCTACAAATTCATGTATCTCCATGGGCGAAGATTCATTTTTTGCATTTGCTGTTGACGGCCTCTCTTGACGCTCCGACGCTAATCCACCAGATGGTACTTTACCGCGCAGTCCACTTTCCAAAAAGCTCAACCACGAAGGTGGCTCATCTTGCAAACGCCGGGAAGTTCGATTAGGCTGCTGTGCAATCTGTTCACGGCTAGTCCTATCCGTTGTATCGGACGTTCTAACCGCAGATGATGACTTAGGACTGAAAGGATGCGATGCAACAAGGGTTCCGCACTGATTGCAGTAACGAGCATCTTCCTTTAAGGGGGAACCACAAAAAGAACATTGCATTGCGAAGAAACCCCTCCTAAAAAAGAGTCTGCAAAATTTGCACCAACAAACGATCAGAATTTATAGGTATAAAGGTATCCTATACTCATTGTTCCGTCAAGTAACGTCACTTTCTATAGTACGTATAGCTTATTTCAACTGTACCTATTGCTTACCTCAACCCAACCACTTTTAACGCTTACATAGAAATAAACGCTGCCACCCATCGAAATGCCTCGTGCCTATTGACTTTTTCTCAGACCTTTACTATGCTTAACACAGCTACTGTTTGGTATAGTTATTTTTCCTACTAAAGTACAAAACAACTGATTGCGAAGATCAATGACAGAACACCAACTCCATAAAGGGAAATGCACAGGAAAAGAACGCCTGATTCAGGCCGCAAAAATGTTAACTGAAGATTGTCCCTTCGATGAAATTACCATAGAAGAGATTATCAAGTTAGCAGATCTCTCGCGACCGGCCTTCTACTATCATTTTACCGGAGGAAAAGAAGAATTACGAACGGAGTTAGTGAATCGAGGTCTGCTTGATCATATTCCGACGCATGACACGCGCCTGGCAATCCTTGAAGCTGCTGTACGCATATTCGCACGCTCTGGCGTCTCTGCAGCAACCCTGGAAGATATAGCCACAGAAGCCGGGGTGACACGAGGAGCATTATGCTGGCATTTTCATAGCAAAGATGATTTGCTTTCAGCGATTATCCAGCACTATGGCCCCCACTCTATGCTACGTCCAGTTATTGAGCAGCTTGAACTGGATTTGCAGAATGGCGTACCACTCGATGATGAGACGATTTTACGTCGTTTGGCTGGTGGCTTTTACGACGGGTTTACTTCACAAAGTGACTATGCTCGCCTGGCTATTTTGCTGATTTACACGCATCCGCAGGCAGCGTACATTCTCGCGGATAAGATCGTCAATGGACGCAAACGTATCACAGAATATATCCAAAAACGCCAAAATGATGGCTATTTCT
>VBHI01000126.1 GCA_005881495.1 Chloroflexota bacterium | reverse complement strand
GATGGATTGCGAGCCTTCGCCAAAAGCGTGTTGCCGCATGTCCAACTGTAATGGGGAAGCAAAGGTCTCTATGTGCTCTCCTTCAATAAGCGAGCAATCAGGGCATACGAGAAGGCTGGTTTCCAGTGCATGCGAACGTTTATGCAGCACACTATCTACGGAGACAACGAGTTCGTGGAGATGATATAGATGGCATAGCTCAACATGAAAAAGCAAGAAGCGGAAGCCCGATGATGCTTCCGCTTCTTGCTTTTTCGTTGTATTGATAGATTGCAACCTACGCGGCTTTTTTTGCATTCTACTGTATAGAAGCATATGCGGAAAAAATGTATGGAATGGAAGACATGGCTCAGAGTGATGAGGAGTTGCCGGAACTGCTAGCAACTGACCTGGATCGCCACTTCAAGCAACTGGTGCTGGCCTACCAGCACCGGCTCTATGCCTTTGCCTTGCGCCAGGTTGGGAGTTCACAGGACGCAGAGGACATTGTACAGGAGGCCTTTATCCGTGCCTACTACGCGCTGGGGACAATCGGTGGACAAGCTGTAGTAGAACTACTGACAGCAGCTTTGCTCGACCCCGAATGGCATGTGCGCGAGACCGCGGCGCTGGCACTTGGAAAATTGACGCAAGATATCCCCTTAGATCCTTTATTGACGACTCTCAATGATACCGATAGTACAGTACGAGAGGCGGCTCAGTTGGCGCTGCAATAGAGGCAGTCCGGCAATATGGCCGCACCACGAGCAGCCATTGGAGAAACTACCACCCAACAGACGCCAGCAGCGCACCAGGCGCACCAGGCTCCCCAAACCCGGCGCATGCAGGATTTGCAACAAGAACCAGAAAAGCCGCGCGTAAATACATTCAAGACCGCATTCCAGTTCAGGTGGGGCAATGCTGCTGGAATGAGAGAGAATAGACCACAAAAGTATGCGAACAATATTGTAGGAGAGCAAATGCAAGAGCAAGAATATGAAAATCGGGAACTACGATACAATGGCTATGGTGAAGAAACAACAACGCGCTGGGATAAGGTCACAAGTTATAGACCCGAGCGAAAACATCGCAATTTACGGCGTGTTGGCATCGGAAGCGCGATTGTTCTTTTGATAATAGCGGTGAATGCTGTTGTCTTAGGTCTCTACACGTTCTCAAAAATGCCTGTAATCGAAGAAGTAAAATCTCCTCCTACTTTTATCAAGCCTTACCCTCATCCGGCTTGGGGGAATACAGTATATATATTCAAGGGTCATCAAGATACTGTGAACGCGGTGGCCTGGTCCCCTGATAGCATGCACATTGCTTCGGCGAGCGACGACCAGACCGTACAGGTCTGGGATGCCTTCACCGGCGGCAACAAGGTGGTCTATGGTGGACATACAGTGAAGGTGACCACTGTAGCCTGGTCGCCTGACGGGACAAGCATTGCTTCCGGAGATTTAAATGGCACTGTGCAGATCTGGAACCCCTCGAATGGCAATCTCTACCTGACCTATCGTTTCCAGGCTGCTGCTACTGTCGACTCGCACATTGGAGCTTTGCAGACAACTTCTGGCGGTGGGGACCCGGGAGTATATACCGTCGTATGGTCGCCCAATGGCAAGAGCATCGCCGCCGCTATGGGAAGTGGTCTTGTACGCGTGTTTGACGCAAAAACGGGAAGAACAGGACTCACGTACGCTCTTCCCTCTGGCAAGGTAAATGCCCTTGCCTGGTCACCCGATGGCAGGTATATTGTGGTTGCAGGTAGCAGCATTCCAACGACTGTCTGGAATGCAGGAAGTGGTCAGAATGTTTTCACCTACCCTGAGAATGACCAGGACGCGGAATTTTCGCTGGCGTGGTCACCCGATAGCAAAAACATTGCTCTCGGGAACATCGACGGCACAGTTCGTGTGTGGGAACCCTCGACGAACAAGGTACTCGCTTATAAAGGCCAATCGATGAATGTGTACTCCCTGGCGTGGTCACCCGACGGCACTCGCATTGCCTCTGGCAGTATCGATGATACCGTACAGATATGGGACGCCAGTACGCTGACTACACTGTTTACTTATCGTGGCCATACAAATGAAATTCGCGCTGTCTCCTGGTCACCTGATAGCGAATATGTCGCTTCAGGCTCTTCGGATCAAACCGTGCAGGTATGGCAGGCACAAAAATGGTGATAAACATAGGAGATTTGTGACCACTATGGTACATCAAAGCTTATAAAGAAGGGAAGGCCAGGCGAAAATCCTCTGGCTCGCTTAGAAAAAATACATATGGTATACTGTAGACAAGTAAACTTGGTACACGTACTCACTACAGCAGTCCTTATTCGTTCGGAGTATCCAAATAAGATCAATAATTGCTGCTTCCAGTCATCGTTGCTTGTACCGCTTCGCGTGCAATCATTGAGGCGATGCTTACTCTCTCTCATTTTGGCTGGAATGTGAGCACGCAAAGTGGAGTTGGAGCAAATAGTCTCCTGAATGAAAGGAGCTTGAGCCTTGCTTCATTCTCAAGTGATAATCCACATCCGTGACGCCATTATCGCTGGATCGACTGGCAGAATGGCTATGCTCCTCCTCATCTATGGAGGGCCCATAATAGGCCTGCCACGAATAGATGTAGTCAGTACTTTAGGCTCGCTTGCCGCTCCAAACAAGCAAGACGCTGTTACGCTGGGCGGTGCTATGCACTTCACCATGGGCATCCTCTTTGCCATTATCTATGCTGCTTTATGGAGTGTGGGGATCGGCAGCCCCACCTGGTGGTGGGGGATCATATTTGGTTCCATTCATGGCATACTGGTCATATTGCTGCTGCTAGTGGTTATGCGCAAGTTTCCTCAGCAGCCCGAATTATTAAACGGATTACCGATGATGGTCGCCGTCATGCTGAATCACATGGTCTTTGGATTAGTCGTCGCAATCGTCTACTCAACCTAGCATTAGCAGCGTATGAACCCACATTCTGCAGTTTCAGCCGGAAAGAGTGATGTCGAAAAATTTTTCTCGTCTGCATCTTCTGCACGCCAAGGTGCGAGAAATATCAAAAGGGAGTTCATGTAGAGTCTTCACAATGATGAGCAGGTGGGGTACCCAATTCTTGAATACCCCACCTGCTCATCATTGTGAAGAGAGGTACTACGCTACTTCCATGTGAGACACTGGAACTCATCGCAGGTCATCTCTTCTGTCAAAGCCCCTGACACCTGCACCTCATGTCCTTCAAACACATCTTGCGCCAGTGTCACAGCCTTGTTGATGTGTTTTAACGTACGTTGGGACGCATCAAAGGCTTCACTCCATGCGGCTAAGGAGAGATCGGCACCATTTTGCAAGCCGCGTAAAATCTTCTGCAAGAGCTCAGTCTGCGTCACGGCCACGTTGAGATACTCTCTCATTCCAGCCTCTGCCGCATCAGTAGCTCCTGCCTGCACCATCGGTGTTTCCTGCATGACATTGCCCTTCTTTCGGGAACGAGCGAGTTGCGCTCCTAAGTGTTCAAACTACAAATAACGGAAACTAAGAGCTTGCTCTACCTAATATAGTATAGGGCGTACATGGGGCGTACTAACTGTCACAGTTTCACACCACCAACTAAAATGGCGATGAGCGCAAAATGTATTTCACGAGGAATGAAGAGCTAGCGGAAGAGTTCTGTTACCGAGCGCCCGTCGTGAATACGGCTGATAGCGCCCGCGAAGAGTTCGGCCACCGAAAGAATGGTCATGTTGGGGAGGCGTTTCTGCTCAGAAAGCGGGATGGAGTCTGTGATGACGATTTCTTTGATGGGAGCATTGCTCAGACGTTCGATCGCGGGTCCGGACAAGACACCATGCGTGGCGCAACAATAGATGTCGCGCGCCCCGTGGTTGTATACTACGCGTACTGCCTGTGTCAGTGAGCCGGCAGTATCGATCTCGTCATCCACAATTAAGGCGTGCCTGCCTTCGACGCTGCCGATGATGCCCATTGCTTCTATGTGACCGTTGTTGCCGATGCGCCGCTTTTCGACGATTGCCAGAGGCGCATCGAGACGGTCAGCCAGCTTGCGAGCCTTTTTGGCAAAGCCCTCGTCCGCCGCGACAACCGTAAAGTCATCCAGTTCTTTTTCTGCAAAGTAACGAGCCTGGAGTATCTGTGCGGTCAGTTCATCGACGGGAATATTGAAAAAGCCCTGGATTTGCCCAGCGTGCATATCCATAGTGAGGACGCGCTGAGCTCCGGCAACGGTGATGCAATCAGCGATGAGGCGAGCTGTGATGGGAACGCGCGGCTGATCTTTCTTGTCGGTACGGCCGTAGGCATAAAAAGGAATGACGGCGGTGATGCGAGCAGCAGAGGCGCGTTTCAGTGCGTCGATCATGATCAGGAGTTCCATAATCGAGCGGTTGACGGGGGAACTGAAAGGCTGAATGATAAAGACGTCGCGGCCACGTACATTGTCGTTGATTTTGACGAAGATGTTTTCGTTACTAAACTGAAAAACATCTGCATCGCCAAGCGGAATATGCAGATGTCGGCAGATTGAGGCCGCAAGTGGGCGGTTTGCATTACCTGTAAAGATACACAGCTCTTCCATTAGCTCCTCCTCGATGTATTGAGTATATCATATGGGCAATGTTTATGTAAACCAGGAGGGGTTGCTACAATCGAAGGCCAACACTGCTCTTTTCTGGGTGCGATGATGTATCGCTAGCACTGCCATAGGCATCTACCAGCCTTTTCCAGGCTTCTTTGCCTCCTATAGGATAGATGGATAGACCTGCTAAACGGGCTGGTGAAGGATTGTCGCCGACAAACAGAATGGTTACCGCGTGACCTGATTGCTTGAGGCGCACCAGTGGGTCGAGCAGATGGTCGGTGACGGTTCTGGTGATAACGACGATAGTGGCTCCGGCGGGAAGATGCGAACGTTCAGCATGTATCACTTCCTCCAGCGTGCTTCCGAAGTAGGGTTGGATACGGGCAAGTACATCCATAATGCGCCTGCGCTGCTCCTCACTAGTGGCAGGGGGGAGATGGATGCGGCGGCGCTTTAATTGCGTGGCAATGGTCGCGTCTATCTCCTGTTTCTCTTCATCCTCGGACGTAGCGTTGCTATGTACCTGTTCTTCCGGCATAAACATAAGGGTATTGGCGTAGAGGCCAACGGCATAACCTTCATTGAGCGCCCAGTCGGAGACGGATGCCGCAGCGCAAATAGCCAGTTCCAGTAGTTCCGGCTGGAGACCATGCAAAGTATCAAATTGTGTATTGACGTTGAGAAAGATGACCATGGTGTAGGTCGTAGTAGGTTCATAGACCTTACTTTGCAACTGCATCGCGCGCGCTGTAGCTTTCCAGTGGATGCGGCGAAGGCTATCATCATAGGCATAGTCCCTCACACCGATGACGCGAGAAGGATCTTCCAGCAGGCGGCGCGGAGCGCGGCGGTCGCCAAAGGGATGGCGGGCTGGCAGGCTGAAGCGGGTTAAAGGTACCACTAATGGATAAACAAGCAGATACTGCCAGTTAGGCAGAGTTTCCTCGTTACTAATAAAACCGAAAACGTCACCACTGCGCACGACGGTTGGGCCAAATTTATGCACGCCGCGCGCAGCACAATGCAAGGTATAGCGGCGTGTTACCCGTTCGTACCAGCGCGTACTGAAAAGGTTTTCTAACACAGCGGTATCACCTACGACACTGACGCTTATGTGCTGTCCCGTCATAGTGAGAGCTCGCGGAACTGTATCTTCGATTTCTAACCAGGGTAGTGGTAAAAGCTTGGCGTTTTCGACTGAGACCGACAGGGTAACCTGCTCACCAAACAATACACGCTGCTCGCTGAACTGCCGTTGATAGCGCAGCTGGCGCAGGCAAAAAGTTGCCCACATATCCGTCGTGCCGATGATTACGAGTACCAGTAACCCGGTGATGAAAAGGAGCGGTTGATGAAATAGAATACTCGCAATTAATATTGCCAGGGCAATGTAGTATAAGCGTCTATTCATAACTCAACCGGCACGGGGACAGTATGCAGGACATCCTCTACAATTTGCTCCATGACTCGTCCATGCAGGCGGGCCTGGCTGGTAGCGATCATGCGATGAGAAAGGACAGGACGTGCCATATGTTTGACGTCATCAGGGATGGTGTAGTTTCGTCCAGAAATAGCGGCGTAGGCCTGGCTGGCACGGTAGAGAGTAAGTGTACCACGGGGACTGACACCCAATTCAATGGCGTTATGGTTGCGGGTGGCGCGCACCAGCTCAACAATATAGCTTTCAATGCTGGGATCAACGCGCACGCGCCGAATGAGCTTCTGCAGGCTCTGTAGGCGCTCAGCGCTCAGGACAGAGGGCAAATCCTGTAATGGCTGATCCTCTCTAAAACGTTGCAGGATGAGGCGTTCTTCCGATTGACTGGGATAGTCAATGTGAACGCGCATGAGGAAGCGGTCGAGTTGCGCTTCGGGTAACGGGAAAGTTCCCTCCAACTCGATGGGATTCTGGGTGGCGATGACAATAAATGGGCGGGGTAATGCTATAGTCTCACGGTCGATGCTGACCTGCCGCTCATCCATTGCCTCCAGGAGAGCCGACTGTGTACGCGGCGTGGCGCGGTTAATTTCGTCAGCAAGCACTACCTGTGAGAGCAGCGGGCCTGGCCGGAATTCAAAATCACCCTTTTTCTGGTTGAAGAATGTGATGCCGGTGATATCCGAGGGAAGGAGGTCTGGGGTAAACTGGATGCGCTGAAAGGTACAGCCAAGGGATTTTGCGAGCGCTTTTGCCATGGTTGTTTTACCGATGCCCGGCACATCTTCGAAGAGGAGATGTCCTTCGCAGAGGAGAGCGACCATCAGCAGGTCTATGATTTTTTCTTTACCGACTATTACGCGGCCAGTGTTCTGGCGAATGGAGCGAGCGGCCTCTTGCACCTGGCGAATTTCATCTGTTTGTGTCATGCGTGGTGTAATCCTTGAGTCTCAGGAACCTGTAATAGAGGGTGGGAACTTACCTGGTTTTTGACACGAAATTTGGATACATGTACTTTGAAATGATACGCACAAAGAAATTATACGCACAAAATGCAATAAATTTCACGTTCTCGCGACGAGTCGCTCGCCAAGAAGGATGATGTGTCGAGTGGGCGGGTCGCGGCTGCACCGCGACCCGCCCACTCGACACAGAGAGGATGATGTTATTAGTTGCCGCGGGCTGCTATTTGGACAGTTACCGCCTGGGATTGGGCTTTTTGACCGTTCTGGTTCTGGGCTACCGCGAAGACGAAGGCCCGGGTATGGCGACCAAACATAATGACTGCCACCGACCAGGATAGGACGGCATTGCCATTGCCATCGGTAGTTACAGGGGGAGAGACGTACCTGTAGGGAGCAACGGTATAATAGACCCCCAATGTGACAGTGATGTTCGGTTGGCTTGTGTTGACACTCACACTAACTACACTGTAATTCACTACTTGGGTAGGAATATTGGTAACGGTGATAGTTAATGGACCTCCTCCATCGGGATTGGGGGTTGGACTGGGATTAACGTCGGGGGTTGATTGCAGCGCAGGCGTCCCTTGCGTCGGAGGCTGACTGCTGGAAGTGCTGCCGTTGCCACCACCGGGTGGTGGGAATGCCGGGCGGAGATCAACCGTTCCGGTAGGCATTACCGGTGTGGGAGGATTCGGCGAAAAGTTATTGCCTGTAGTCAAGAAATTTGGGTTGCGAAGCAGTGCGTTTCCAATCAGTGGGACAAATAATAAGCTTGAGATTATGATCAGAACCACCGCGATCATCAGTACTTTGTATGCGGGATCTTTTTTCCAGAAATAGAGTAACCTGGCAAGAAGGTTTTGGGGAGGGGGCGTTGTCGTGCGACGAATAAGCTGATCAGGGCGAATCGGTTGGTAAGGCAAGGTACCAGTGTTATTACTTGCTACATGATTTTCAGGGTCAGGGTAGACTGGCGGCATTTGCCGGGGATAAGCCGGCAGTACTAAGTTTCCCTGTTCAGGTTGCTTTCCCTGTGTTTCAGGCTGATTAATCATCCGGGTGACATGCTCCTCCTCTTCTCCATTGTTTCGCTGATCTGTTCCATTACTGTTCAGTGTACACTTTCTTTTACGGTGTGTACAGTCATGTATACCAGAAGGGCTATATTTGCTTTTGCATTACTGTGTTATAACGGTACATTCCCTTCTGCCCATTACGGAAAACGGAGCAAGATGCAGTTCAGAACGGTTTGTACGGATAAGTTCTTCAATTGGTACTCCTGGATGATGGTTACAGCAGGTCCAACTGGCCCCCACGTGTTGGGGTCGGTTGGCCCAAAGAGGGCGACGGTAGGTACATTGAGCATGGCCGCCAGGTGCGTGATGCCGGAGTCATTGCCGATGTAACACCAACACTGTAGCAAATGCTGTGCAACATCTATCAACGGCATATCTATCAGAGTGGAGAGTAGACCCGGCTGCGGTTGAGATGAGAGCAGGCGCTGAATATCTTTGACGCGCTGGTGATCGGCAGGACCTGCGAGTAGAAGAACAGGGTGGTTACGCTGCCAGAGCTGTTCGATGAGGGCGGCAAAGTAGGGGACGGGCCAACATTTCTGGACGCTCCCACTCCCAGGATGAATGACTATGCGCCGATTATCAGTCTCTGCTGTGGTTTGTTCAGCGGGTTTGAGGGAGAGCGTATAGGGCATCTCAACATGTTCTAGTTCGATGGTTTGCGCCAGGTATTGAACAATGTGTCTTGCCTCTCCTTCTGGTGGGCGGCCAGCGGCGATAATTACTTTTTTGACACCGGCCAGGCGCAGGTTTCGCTCTACCACACCTTCGGGGTCGCGCAGCCAGCAGATGACAAGATCGGTATGTTGGAGCTGACTGAGCATGGCGGGTGAGAACGTGTTATTTGTTGAGAAGAGGCCGCTCCACTGGAGTTGTCCGTAATCGGAGGTTTTGTCCACGAGGTCAGAGGCCAGGGCGAGAGGCAGGACGGCGGGATTGCCGACCAGGGTGATATGAGGGTTGCCATATTGGTTTCTTATAGCCTGTATAATGGGAAAGGTGAGCAGGGTGTCGCCGATGGCCCCGGGACGGATAATGAGAATGTGCATGAAATTTTCCCATACGATTACAGAGGCTGGATTCGTATAAGCGTATCACCCCTCTGCACCACCTCACCATTGGTGGCGACAAGCGCGCTGACATCGCCTGATACTTCTGCTTGAATCTCATTGAACACCTTCATTGCCTCTACCAGTGCGATTACCTGGCCGATCTGCACCGTGTCACCAATAGAGACAAAGGGTGGGGAGGAGGGCGAAGGAGAGGAATAGTAGACGCCCGTGAGCGGGGCAATGATAGCGACGCTGGTATCAGTTTTCAGAGGGTGGGCAGAAGTGCCAGGAGGAAGTTGCGTGCCCCCCTGGCCCGGATTGCTCAATTGAGCAGGAGTTGAAACCATCACCATCCGCGGTTGCCGGCGGATGATGATCTCGGTGCCTCCCTCGGTCAGTTCTAGTTCGCCAATGGTACTCCCTTCGAGCATGTTTATCAAGTCTTCAACTCGCTTGATCCATGACGACACCTTCTGCTCGTGTGTATCCATCTTTGTTACTCTTCGTAGCGCTTAAAAATCAAACAAGCATTGTGGCCACCGAAACCCATCGAGTTGGACATAGCGACGTTGACCGTGCTTTGACGCGCCTTATTTGGTACATAGTCCAGATCGCAGTCGGGATCAGGGTGGTGCAGGTTAATGGTGGGAGGAATGATGCCTGTTTGAATAGCCATGATGGAAATGACCGCTTCCACACCGCCAGCCGCTCCCAGGGTGTGGCCGGTCATCGACTTAGTGGAGCTGATCGCCAGGCGATAGGCATGATCGCCGAAACAGGTCTTGACGGCCTGCGTTTCAGTCCGATCATTGAACGGGGTTGATGTCCCGTGAGCATTGATATAGTCCACCTGGTCGGGACGCAAGCTCGCTTTTTCCAGGGCGCGGCGCATCGCGCGTACCAGGCCCGTGCCGCCAGGGGCAGGTTCGGTGATGTGATGCGCATCACCCGTTGAAGCATAGCCCACCAATTCCGCCAGGATAGTAGCTCCTCTCGCTTTGGCGAAATCCAGGTCTTCCAGGATCAAAATGCCGGAGCCTTCTCCCATCACAAAGCCGTCGCGTGTAGCATCGAAGGGACGACTGGCTCCCTGGGGATCGTCATTGCGGCGCGAGAGGGCGTGCATATTGTCGAAGGCGGCCATGGCAATAGGGGTAATGCCGCGCTCCGCACCACCAGCAATCATGGCTTTTGCATCACCACGACGGATGGTTTCCCAGGCTTCTCCAATGGTATTGCCGCTAGTGGCGCAAGCGGAGACGGCGGCCCAGTTTGGACCTCTGGCCCCGGTCAAGATGGAAACAATGCCGGGGGCGCCATCGATGATCATCATATTGATGAAGAATGGGCTAATACGTTCGGGGCCTTTTTCAAAGAGAACCTGGAATTGATCATGTAGTGTCACCAGCCCACCAATACCGCTGCCGATATATACGCCAATATCATCGGCATTCTCATCGCTGATTTGTAAGCCTGAGTGGGCAAGCGCCTGTTTCGCAGTGGCGATGGCAATTTGCTCATAAGGGTCATTGCGACGTACTTCTTTGCGATCCATATAAAGGAGAGGATCAAAATCTTTGATCTGAGCGCCGAAGTGAACACGGAACCGGCTGTTATCATAGCCTGTGGTCTCTGCAACGCCGGATTTTCCCTGGCAGAGAGCTTCCCACGACGAAGCCAGATCATTACCCATCGAGGTAACTAATCCTAAGCCAGTTACAACTACACGAGACATGTTGTTACCTCCTATGAAAGAGTGTTATCCCTTGATCATAAACCTAATGCGACGGCTTCTTCCTGGATCGATACCTTCAATGACGAACTCGTCAAGTGCTCGTAGCATACGAGCAATGGCTGCTTCGCGGGTTTCGGCCCAGACGATCAGCTTTGCCAGCAGCGAGTCGTAGTGCGGCGGTACGTGGTAGCCAGCATAGAGGTGGCTGTCGACACGCACGCCGGGACCGCCAGGCGGTAAATAGCGTTCTATCGTGCCCGTTTGTGGACGGAAATCTGACTCGGCATCTTCGGCGGTGATACGGCATTCGATGGCATGACCGTGGAAGCGAATATCTTCCTGTTGAAGATGGAGCGGCAAGCCAGCCGCGATGCGGATCTGCTCCTTGACGAGATCGGTACTGGTGACCAGTTCTGTCACCGGGTGTTCAACTTGCAAGCGGGTGTTCATCTCCATGAAATAAAAGCGGTTATCTTCGTCCAGCAGAAGTTCGAGCGTACCGGCGTTGCGATAGCCTATGGCCTGCACGGCGCGAAGAGCCTTCAGGCCGATTTCCTCGCGCAGTTCTGGCGGCAAAGCCGGGCTGGGCGACTCTTCAAGGACTTTTTGATTGCGTCGCTGGCATGAACAGTTGCGTTCACCGAGGTGCACGCCGTGCCCGAAATTATCGACCAGGACCTGGATTTCCAGGTGGCGGGTGCGTTCCAGGTAGCGTTCGAGGTACAGCCCATCATCTTGGAAGGCTTCGCGCACTTCCATTTGCGCTACGGTGAAGACGCGCTCAAATTCATCTGGACGTTTTACCAGGCGAATACCACGCCCACCGCCGCCAGCAGCGGCCTTGAGCATTAAGGGAAAGCCGATCTCACGCGCGGCGTCCAATCCTTCGGAGAGTGTGCGCAGGACAGGGGTGCCAGGAAGGATTGGTAATCCTAACTCGGCCATGGTTGTGCGCGCATCAACCTTGTCTCCCATAAGTGACATGACGGAGGCAGGAGGGCCAATGAAGGTGATCTGGACATCTGAGCAAATTTCGGCGAAACTGGTATTCTCTGAGAGAAAGCCATAGCCGGGATGAATGGCGTCGGCGCCAGAGATGAGCGCAGCGCTGATGATGTTGGGAATATTGAGATAACTTTTGCTGCTTGCGCCTGGCCCAATACAGATATGTTCATCGGCCAGGCGTACAGGAAGAGAATCACGATCAACTTCCGAGTGGGCGATGATGCTTGGAATGCCCATTTCACGGCAGGCGCGGATGACTCGCAAGGCGATTTCACCACGATTTGCTATCAATATTTTACGAAACATCGACACACCTGAGCGGCTACACCTGCTGTGCAGGGTGCCCATCCTTCCATTAGAGCGGTTAGAGTATTATATCATGCTGGTCTAGCAGGGTGCCAGATTTGGAAGAAAAGATGAGCTTAAAAATCGCAATAATAAATCATATCGTCGTATTATGCTGCTTCGACCTGCTTGAGGAGAGTAAAAAGCGCCTCGTCAGCTTCACGCTGGTCCTTGTCGTTTTTGTCGATAATGAGCCTGAAGCAGTAGCCGCTATCGGCCTCTAGAACGGTACGCCCCTGTTGCGAGAAGGTAAGCTGGTAGGAAGGCACCCCTCTCACACACATGTAGTTTATGGGAAAGTTGGCTGGCGGCAGCGATTGTATCTTTTCATACAGTTTTTCCACCATCGGTTGGGTAGTGATGATCTTATCAGTAACAATCTTTATCGTAGGAGGAGCATTGTTACTGTACACCAGAATGCTTTTGACGAGATGCAGCTTGTCAGGCTCTCCATGCGATGCGCGTGATATAGTGCTATAGACACCCAAAAGTATGAAAGGCAAAACGAACAGAAGCACAAGGAAGGATAACGGTTTGATCTTCATAAAAAGTCCTCTTTTCTTGTAGTGTATTACTCCGACTTAGTTCTGAGTAGGAGTGGAACAAACGATATGATCAGTGTAATATCTTGACGATGGTTGTGATCTTTTTGTTCCTTTGTATAAAATTGACGTTTAGACTAATTTAGACAGAGGGCAAGCCTTCTTGCAAAGGATTGCCCAAGAGAGTAATGTTCCGGTTATTACAACAAGGAGCAGTACTCAGATGCACATTAACACATTGGAACAGGTTCGTCAGCAAATGTATCGTTGCTTTGAGCGCAGTGGAGATGCGCTGTTCAATTTGAGCGATGCGCTGCTGAGTGAGTCGCAAGCACGCAGCTTGCCAGAATTGTCGCTGTCGGTCTTCTTTGAGCGCCGTTGGCCCAGCGTCTACGAAGCACTGCAAGATGGGCGCATCAACGTAGAGCGCTTGCGCGAGGTCTTCGTGCA
Organism: Chloroflexota bacterium; assembly: GCA_005881495.1. The sequence goes on along the minus strand of VBHI01000126.1, from coordinate 1,123 downwards.
GGCATTGATCGAAAGCACACCGGCAGACGAGCCGATCTGGTTGGGCATTGATAGTAGCAGTATGGAGCGTCTGGAGGCGGTAAGCAGTCGGGATCGTGGCATGATCTACATGCCGAATATGCCGCATGCCACCAACCCCGTGAGCGTCGGCTGGCAGTTTTCGACGGTGATGCTCTTGCCGGAGCAGCCCAGTAGTTGGGTGGGGATTCTGGAACAACGACGCATTGGCACGGAACAAACGGCGATCGAAGTAGGGATCGAGCAACTGCGCGCGTTGCTGCCCCTGATTGAGCGTCCGGTGATCCTGCTGGCGGACCGCTGGTATGCCGTCGCCCGCTTTGTGCGTGCCTGTCGCGAGTTGGGCTGCCAAGCGCTGATCCGGCTCAAACGCAACCGGAAGTTGTACCGGGCTGCTCCACCGCGCCAGGCCAAGCAGCGAGGCGCTCCACGCAAACATGGCTCCCTCTTTCAGGGGACGCGCCCCGAGACGTATGGGCCTGCCGATGCGCAGTGGGAAGGCACTGATGAGCAGGGCAAGCGGGTGGGGGTCTCTTGTTGGAAGCATCTGCATTTCCGTGAGGCGCCGGAGGCCGAAGTCAGTGTGATCCGCGTGCAACGGGAAGCCGCTCGTGACAGCAAACGCGACCCACGCGAAAGTTGGTTCATCTGGACAGGCGCTCAGGAGGTGCCGTTGGAGCAAGTGCGCACCTGGTATCGCAAGCGCTTCTCGCAGGAGCATGGCTATCGCTTTCTCAAACAAGACTTGCTCTGGGAACAGGCTCACCTGCGCACACCTGAACAAGTGGAACGCTGGAGTTGGATCGTGGCGTGTGCTTGCAATCAGTTGCTGTTGAGCAAACAATTCGGCCTGGCCGTCCACCGTCCGTGGGAAAGCACACAGCGCGCGGTCACGCCTCGGCAGGTTCGCCGCGTGATGCCCAGCATTTTGCATCTGCTTGGCACACCGGCCTTGTTGCCCAAACCGCGCGGAAAATCGCCTGGATGGCGCAAAGGTCGAGTCAGGACGCTCGCCCCACGCTTTCCCGTGGTGCGCAAACCCAAACCGGTGCCCAAAACGCATCGCAAACGGGCCTGATTGCAGCGAAATCGTTGTCATAGCTCA
>VBHI01000219.1 GCA_005881495.1 Chloroflexota bacterium | reverse complement strand
CGGCGCTATCCACCGGGTTGACGATCAGCGCCTGGGCGCCTTCCTGGATCAGCGTGTGGATGTCCGTGATCTGCTTGGCGGCGTCATTGTTGGCAACCAGCGGCCCGATCAGCGAGGCGTTGTACTGACTCGCGAACTTTGTCTCATACGAGATGTAGTTGGTCCAGAAGTCGGTGTTGTTGAAGGTCAGCGAAACACCGAGCTTGAAGCTCGCGCCCGGTGCGAGCGAACTTCCTGGTGTCGATGTACTGCCTGACGACGTCGATGTCGTACTTGACGTGCCGCCGCACGCCGCCAGGACTATCGCGACGACGACGAGCGCACCCAGCACTCGTAGACGACTTGCGAACTTCGATGTCATGGTTTTCTCCTCCCAGGTGTCGGATTCCGACACACGAACTCTCTAATTCTTTGAGTGATACTACGCCGCTGCAAGCGTAAAGCTCACATGCGCTGGATTCCGGCTCCCGAAACTCTTTACTTCTCTGAGGGCGCTTCGTAACCGGGTTTTCCTGTCCGAATGGCCCTCTCAACTGGCACAGGGGCATCACTGTCATCGCTATCATCGCTATCATCGCTATCGCCGCTTGTGCTTGCCTATAGCTGACGCTGAAGGTCACCCAAGCGGCACGTCCGTTGCTGGAAAGCCCCGAAATCGGGGGTTACGAAACGTCCTCCTTTCCCTCTAAAAAAATATCTGCCAAAACGCCTTCCTTCGCATTCCGGATATGCCTGGCAAGGCAATCCGCTGCCTCGTCAACGTTTCCCGCAAGCAGGGCCAGCAGGACCTGCTCATGGTCATTCAAGGCCATCTCCATGCGCCTGGGGTAGAATGTGTCCTGCATCTGAAACATTGAGAGTTGGCTGCGCAACAGAGCGAGGCTGTTGATCAGGCGCCCATTGCTCGATGCGCGCGTGATGAGCATGTGGAAACGGATGTCTACCTGCAGGAAACGTAGCACGGGGTGCGCATCCAGTTCCGCACGAACAGCATACAAAGCCTCGAGATGCGCTTTGAGGTCTTCCTGGCTCAGGCGAGGAGCCGCCAGGCGTACGGCCAGCACCTCCAGTGCGCCGCGCAGATCGTAGATTTCGTGAATATCCTGGGCAGTGAATGTGCTCGTCCAGAAACCGCGCCGCGGATCAGAACGCACCAGCCCTTCATGAACGAGGCGCTCCAGGGCCTGGCGCACCGGCGTGCGGCTCATTCCCAACTGCTCAGCCAGAGTGACATCAGAAAGCCTCTGCTCCTCGCTCCCGCCTATCATGATGACGCGCTTCCAAATCTCTTCATAAGCGTAATCCACAACGGTGGGCATGGCGGTGCGCTCCTGTCCCCAGAGCAGATTAAATAATTCCGCGCTCAAGCTCTCGTCAAATACCTCTGCCACTGTACCCTTTTTCCGGTCATGTGCTCCTGTCGAGATAGAAGTCATCTCTGGTTGCTCCTATCGGTGTTCAAAGCTATGTAAATAGCGTACGCTAAAAGCAGCTTGTAGCTGACCTTCTTGCCCAGGTGTGTGCTATGGCATCAATCCTGAAGCAAAGCCTTGACTTTGCGTACTGTGTACTGTATTTTGTATACAGAATATAGTATACTTATTTAGGGCTGGTTAGTCAAGTGGATGTTTTTCCCGTAGAAGTACTATTATGTTGGTAGATACTCGAAACGCTGAAAAGGGCGTCTGGGAGGGAGCTACCGAGATTGCGAGGGTGTGTGCCCGTGAGATGGACTTCTTCAGGTTGTCGTCAAGTAAAAGGAGAAGAGTTTTGGCGCTCACTATTGTTGATGTCCATGCGTACGATATTCGTTTTCCGACGTCGCGGACCCTGGCCGGTTCCGATGCCATGAATAACGACCCGGATTATTCCGCGGCCTACGTAGTTCTGCAAACCGACCATCCCGCGGGCCTGGAAGGGCATGGCCTGACCTTTACCATCGGGCGTGGAAACGAGGTTTGCGTCGCCGCCATCCGGGCGCTGGCCCCGCTCGTCATCGGTCGCACCCTGGAGTCGTTCACCTGTGATATGCGCGCCTTCTGGCGCTATATCACCGGCGACAGTCAGTTGCGCTGGATCGGGCCGGAGAAGGGAGCCATTCACCTGGCTACCGCAGCGGTGGTCAACGCGGTCTGGGACCTCTGGGCCAAGGTTCAGGGCAAGCCGCTCTGGAAGCTTCTCACCGATATGACGCCGGAGCAGCTTGTCTCTTGCATCGATTTCCGTTATATCACCGATGCCCTGACTCCTGATGAAGCGCTAGACTTGCTGCGCCGCCATGCTCCAACCAAAGCGCTGCGCGAGGCGGAGATGCTGCAGCATGGCTTTCCTTCCTATACAACCGGGGCGGGTTGGTCGGGCTATAGCGATGAGCAGGTGCGCCTGCTTTGCCGCGAAGCGCTGGCTAACGGCTGGCGGCACTTCAAATTGAAGGTTGGCCTGAGCCTGGAGGACGATCTGCATCGTGCGCGTATCATGCGCGAAGAAATTGGGGCAAAGAACACCTTGATGTTCGACGCAAACCAGGTGTGGGAGGTAAATGAGGCGATCGCTGCAATGCAGCACCTGGCGGCATTTGACCCCTTCTGGATTGAAGAACCCACCAGCCCGGATGATATTCTTGGACATGCCACGATTGCGCGTGCGATCGCGCCGATTCGTGTTGCCACCGGTGAGCATGTGCAGAATCGCATTATCTTCAAGCAACTTTTTCAGGCCAACGCCATTGCCATCTGCCAGATCGATGCCTGCCGCGTCGGCGGGGTAAACGAAGTCCTGGCGATTCTCCTTTTGGCAGCCAAGTTCGGCATTCCGGTCTGCCCGCACGCGGGAGGCGTTGGCCTGGGTGAATATGTGCAGCATCTCTCGCTCTTCGACTACATCGCGATTAGCGGCTCGCTGGAGAACCGCATGATCGAGTACACACCCCACTTGCACGAGCATTTTGTGCACCCGGTCATCCTCAGGGGTAGCCACTATATGCCCCCGGACGCTCCAGGGTATAGCGTGACGATGTATCCCTCGACGATTGCCGCCTACTCCTATCCCAATGGGTCGGCGTGGGCAGGCGAAAGGAGTTAATCATGCGCAGGATTGGACAGCTCATAGGCTTAAAGCAGGACCAGGTCGAAGCTTACGAACGCCTGCATGCCGCCGTTTGGCCCGATGTGCTGGCAATGATTTCCGTGTGCAACATTCGCAACTACAGCATTTTTCGCCACGGTGAGCTACTCTTTGCCTATTTTGAATATGTCGGCGACGATTATGAGGCCGATATGGCGAAGATGGCTGCGGACCCCAGGACGCGCGAGTGGTGGACCTGGACCGAGCCGATGCAGGCGCCACTGGAGACGCGGGCGCCTGGCGAGTGGTGGACCACGATGAAGGAAGTGTTCCATACGGACTAGCAACGGAAAACGCTCTGTCATAATATTAAGGCAAGGTTCAATTTGGACGAATTACACTTGACAGTTTGAACAGTCAAACCGTGTCACCCCTTCACTTCGTTCAGGGCAAGCTCTGAGCGAAGCGAAGGGTCTGTCGCGCTGGGCAGTGAGATGCTTCGCGGAGTTGACACTGAGCGGAGCGAATGTGCTCAGCATGACAGGGCTGTGTCTTTCTGTTGGTGAGCAACTGTCAAGTTCATTTGAACCATGCCTAAAGAACCGAATGTGTATAATCAGACGCAAGACGACCTGGTAGTTCAGAGCATGGTGCGCAACGTACGAAGAAAGAAAGGAATCATGAGTGTTTCGCTTAGATAAGAAAATCGCCTTTGTAACGGGGGCCGGGTCGGGCATCGGAGAGCAAATCGCACGGCTCTTTGCGCAGCAGGGTGCCCACGTCATTCTCGCCGATATCAGAGTCGATGCTGCGGAGCGGGTTGCCGGTGAAATTCGAGCCGCCGGGGGGAGTACACGCACGCAGCAGCTTGATGTAGCTGAAGAGTCCCAGGTCAAGGCCGTGATAGAGCGGGTTGCTGCTACCGAAGGTCGGCTCGATATCCTGGTCAACAATGCCGGCATCAGCCACGTTGGCACTATCCTGGAGACCAGCCTGCAGGACTGGGAGCGCGTGATGCGTGTGAATGCGGGCGGCGTCTTCCTCTGCGCGCGCGAAGGGGTGCGGCAGATGCTGGCACAGTCGCCGGTCGGAGGCGTGATCATCAACATGTCCTCGGTTGTAGCCACTATCGGTATCGATCGGCGTCTGCCCTATAGCGCGAGCAAGGGGGCTGTACTGGCACTGACGCGCTCGATTGCCATCGATTTCGTCACGCAGGGGATTCGCTGCAACGCCATCTGCCCCGGCACGGTGCAGACGCCGTTTGTGGAAAGCTACCTTGCGCGCCATTTCGCCGGACACGAGGACGAGGTGCGCCAGCAACTTCACGCTCGCCAGCCCATCGGACGTATGGGGCGACCGGATGAGATCGCGTCTGCTGCGCTCTATCTTGCTTCGGACGAGGCGGCCTTTGTGACGGGCTCAGCCCTGTTCATCGATGGCGGCTGGACGGCTAAGTAGTAGGGCCCGATTTATCGCGGCCAGCGCCGATTTATCGGCAAGCATTTGATGAAAGGAGTAGCGTATGCCTTCTCAGACAGAAGCTTCGGGGCCACTCGCTCTGCGCCCGCTGGGCTCGACAGGCCTGCAAGTGACGCCCATCTGTATCGGCTCGGCCCCCCTGGGGAATATGCCGGAGACCTTTGCCTATGAAGTTCCCGAAGAGCGCGCCCTGGCCACAGTCCGTGCATTCTTCGCGGGTCCCTTCAACTTCCTGGATACCGCCGCCTCCTATGGCGATGGTGAGAGCGAGCGCCGCATTGGAAGCGTGCTCGGCGAGCTTGGCGGGCTTCCGTCCGGCTTTGTGCTGGCAACGAAGGCCGACCGCGATATGCAGACCGGCATCTTTACCGGCGCGCAGATGCAGCTCAGCGTTGAGCGCAGCCTGCGCCTGCTGGGCCTGGAGCAACTGCAGCTCGTCTATCTCCACGATCCTGAGCATATCTCCTTTGAAGAGGCCATGCAGCCAGGTGGTCCCGTCGAGGTGCTACAACAATGTAAAGAAAAGGGCTTGTTCGCGCACCTGGGTGTTGCTGGTGGCCCAATCGACATGATGATCCGCTTTGTCGAAACCGGCCTCTTTGAGGCGGCTATTTCGCATAACCGCTTCACGCTCCTCAACAGGGAGGCTGACCCGCTCTGGGAGGTATGCACACGCCGGGGAGTCGCAGCCCTGAATGCTGCGCCATATGGGAGCGGTCTCCTGGCGAAAGGGCCAGGAGCCTATCCACGCTATATGTATCATCAGGCATCTCCCCAACTGCTTCGACGCGCTGGGCAGATGGAAGAGGCCTGTGAGCGCTATGGCCTGCCACTGGCAGCAGCAGCGCTGCAGTTCTCGCTGCGGGACGTGCGCATCGCGTCCACTATTGTTGGCATGACGCGCCCTGAGCGGCTAACAGAGACGCTGAAGCTGGCGCAACAGCCGATCCCGGATGAACTCTGGGCTGAACTCGATTCCATCTACCGATCCTGAAAAAGTTTACCTCTCACGAGGGGTTTTACCTTTTCTATCCTTTGCGTCCACCATTATAAAGAAAGGACTTGTCTATGGCCGAAGTGCTTCCCATTATTGATGCGCATGTGCATCTATGGAATCCCGAGCAGTTCAGTATGCCCTGGCTGGCGGACCTTTCCCGGTTAAATCGGCCCTATGGCTTGCAAGACTACCGCGAGCAGACGCAGGTTCTCCCCATCATAGCGATGGTCTATATCGAGGTGGGGGTTGAGCCGCAGGAGGCGTTGCGTGAGGCGCGCCATGTCGTGGATCTCGCCCGAGAGGAGCCGCGTTTGCAAGCGGTCGTTGCTGCGGCGCCGGTCGAGCGGGGCGACGCCGTTCGTGAGCACCTGGAATCCCTGGTAGCCATCTCGCCTCTCATTAAAGGAGTCCGGCGCAACCTCCAGGACGAAGCTGAGCCGGATTTCTGCCTGCGGCCCGATTTTGTCACAGGAGTGCGCCTGCTGGCGGAGTTTAAACTGTCGTTTGACCTCTGTATCAAACACTGGCAACTGCCGTATGTCATTGAACTGGTGCGTCTCTGCCCGGATACAGCCTTTATCCTGGATCACCTGGGGAAGCCAGGCATCAAACAGCAGTTGCTCGACCCTTGGCAGGCAGATCTGCGCAAACTCGCTGAGTTGCCGAACGTCGTCTGTAAAATCAGTGGCATGGTGACCGAGGCCGACCACGAAGGCTGGCAGCCTGCCGCCATGGAACCGTTCATCAATGTCGTGTTAGAGGCCTTTGGGGAAGAGCGCGTCCTGTTCGGCAGTGACTGGCCCGTTGCCTTGCTCGCATCTCCGTACCGTCGCTGGTACGAGACGCTGGGAGCGCTCACCGCGCGCTTGCCGGTCTCAGCCAGGCGCAAGCTATGGGCAGAGAATGCACGGCGCTTCTATCGAATGAGCGTTTACACCCCTGTGATTTGAATCGATATGAGCCAGAGAACAGTAGCAAGTATTTCCACAAGCGTTTGTTCAGCGATGGAACGGGTCAAGGCCCTTCCGCCTTTCTCCTGGATGTGGTTTTACCCTTTATACTGGTCTGCCAGCTGGTGAACTGGCAAAGGTCACAGAGCCAATCGTGCCTCATCGTGTCCCTGAAGCCAGCCAAGCAGAGAACCAAGAATGACGCCTAAGATGCTCGTAGCGAGTCCGAAAAGAGAGGGAAGCAAAAAGAGGCTGATAATTGCTGCCAGCACTGAGAGCCCAAGAAGTACAGGCAGTTGTACCTCAATACCTATGCTCATAAAACTCAAGATCAAAGCGGCCACGATGGCGGTCAATGGATACGCCAGCACGCTCGCGACCCAGCCAGCCAGGAGACCTCTATACCACGTCACACGCTTTGCTCTATTCACGATGAAATGCCAGCAAATGACCATGCTGAGCATTGGCCCTATTCCCAACAGGACGTTGATTCCCAGTGCATGATACCAGGCGAGCGGAGGGGAATTCGGCAGAGAAATTTCCCCCGGAAATTTCAGGGCATTCCCTATGACAGCGACAAGTGCCGGGGCGATGAGCGTGAGAGCACCTGTCCCACCGGCAATACACAACCAGAAGAGCCTCTTGCGGCGCCTCTTTTCCTCTATGCTTCTCACATGGATGTTGGTCGTCATTTTGCATTCCTACCATTCAATCCGAAAGAAGAGATGCTTTGCATAAATCATGCTCTTTCTATTTTACCTCATGAGACGGCAATGTCTAGTGAGCATACACATCTTTTTTCTGACAGGCATTGGAAAAGCTTTGTGTGATTTTTGTACAGCCTACGAAGCCAATTGACAGTTTTCCATCATCGCGGCCAACCTTTTGGCACAAAGCGGCCAATCATTTTGACATATGGCAAGCTGGCCTAGATTTGCTTCATGAGTTTTGCCATAAATTGCCTCAAATCGCAGCCCCCCATTAGCGTGGGCGAGGTGCTGGCCCCCCTATCCTGGAATGGATGAGGTTCTGGAGGCCGTGGACAGCCACCGAGAGCGTCGTGAGCGTGTACGTTTCATCAGACTGGATGTCGCTGAGCACCTGCTGCCAGCGTTCCACGGGAGTGCGGTTGTGGGCCACCCACGCCTCGATGTGCCCGCGTGCGTCAAGCTGCGGCGAGCCGCTCTGCAGGACCTCGGTCGCCAGCGCACTGTGCAGCGCATAGAGTTCGTCGCGCAGGGCGGCCCGCGCCAGGGAGTGCCAGCGATTGCCCGGCGGCAGGGCTAGGACCTGATCGCGGAGCCAGCGCAGGCGCAGCTGTGTCCCCAGGGCGAAATACACACGCGCCACCGTTTCCACGGCGAGCATGCTCGTAGACTTGTCGACGAGGTCGGCGCTCGCGTGCTCAAGTACGTCGTGGTCAGTGTCCATGAGGAACCCGGGCAGCTCTCGCATCAGGATCGCCACCCCAGGCGCAAACTGTGTCACTGTGTCGGCGATATCCAGTGGCGGTCGGCGCTGGTGCACCAGCCAGCGCGTCGCTCGCTCGATCAGTCGCATGGTCTGGTCCAGCATGCCCAGCTGTGTCTCCACCGCGACCCGGCCGTCGAGCGCTTCGATGTCCGCCCACAGGTGAGCCATGTCAAACACCTCCAGCACCACCGTGAACGCACGGGCTATGTCCTCGGCTGTTGCCCCCGTTTCCTCACCCAGACGGTAGACAAATGTGCTGCCCATCCGGTTGACTATGCGATTCGTCACCCTGGTGGCAATGATCTCACGGCGCAGGCGATGGTTGCGCATCGGCTCGGCGGCACGCTCCTGTACGGGCGAAGGGAAGTAATGCACGAGTTCGCTCTCCAGCTCTGGAGTGTCCGGCAGGTCGGAGGCGAGCAACTCTTCGTAGAGCGTAATCTTGCTATAGGCCAGCAGGGTCGCCAGTTCGGGGCGCACGAGCCCGAGCCGGGCCGTCCGGCGCTCGGCCAGGCGCTCGTCGTCCGGCAGGAACTCAAGAGCGCGGTTGAGTTTGTTCGCCTGCTCCAGGCGACGCATGAAGCCCGCCTGCTCGTCCAGCAGGGCCGAAGCCTGGGCCAGGCTCAGCGCCTGATTCTGCTCGTAGTTGTCGCGCAGGACGAGTTCCGCCACTTCCCCTGTCATGCCTGCCAACAGCTGGTTGCGCTGCTTCTCCGTCATATCCGAGGCTCCGACCAGCGCGTTGAGCAGAATCTTGAGGTTGACCTCGTGGTCGGAGCAGTCCACGCCAGCCGAGTTGTCGATGGCATCGGTGTTGATCCGGCCTCCCAGGAGCGCGTATTCGATGCGCCCCTGCTGGGTGAAGCCAAGATTGCCACCTTCGGCGACCACGCGACAGCGCACCTCTCGCCCGTCCACGCGCAGCGTATCATTAGCTTTGTCGCCGACATCGCTGTGGCGCTCATCACTGGCCTTCACATAGGTGCCGATGCCCCCGTTCCACAAGAGGTCCACAGGGGCCTTCAGCAAGGCGCGGATAAGTTCGTTCGGCGTCAATACCTCGGCCTCCACTGCCAGTCTGCGCTGGACTTCGGGCGACAGGGGAATGGATTTGGCGCTCCGGGGGAAGATTCCACCCCCCTGAGAGATAACGCTGTGGTCGTAGTCGGTCCAGGAGGAACGTGGCAGCTTGAAGAGCCGCTCGCGCTCCTGGAAGCTGCGCTCAGGATCGGGGTCCGGGTCGAGAAAGATGTGTTGATGATTGAACGCGCCGATCAGCTGGATATGCCGGGAACGCAGCATGCCGTTGCCGAACACATCGCCGGACATGTCGCCAATCCCCACGACAGTGAAATCGGTCACCTCAACATCCTTGCCCACCTCGCGGAAATGCCGCTTGACCGACTCCCAGGCTCCGCGCGATGTAATCCCCATCTGCTTGTGATCGTAGCCTGCGGAGCCACCTGAAGCGAACGCGTCCCCCAGCCAGAAGCCATAGTCGCGGGCGAGGGCGTTGGCGATATCCGAGAAGGTCGCGGTCCCCTTGTCGGCGGCAACCACCAGGTAGGGATCAGCATCGTCGTAGCGCACCACGTCTGGCGGGGGCACCACCTGACCTGCCACCAGGTTGTCGGTCAGGTCGAGCATGCCTCGGATCAGCGTCTGGTAGCAGGCGGTGACCTCTGCCAGGAGTGCTTCCCGGTCGCTGCCAGACGGGAGTTGCTTGACCACAAAGCCGCCCTTAGCACCCAGGGGTACGATGACCGCATTCTTCACCGTCTGGGCCTTCATGAGGCCCAGAATCTCCGTGCGGAAGTCTTCACGCCGGTCGGACCACCGTATACCGCCTCGTGCAACTCTGCCACCCCGCAAGTGGACGCCCTCCATCCGTGGCGAGTAGACGAAAATCTCGAACAGCGGCCGTGGTAGGGGCAAGTCGGGGACCAGCGATGGATCGAGCTTGAAGGAGAGGTAGGGCCTGGGCTGCTGGTCGGCTCCCCGCTGGAAAAAGTTGGTCCGCAGGCTCGCCCGGATCAGATGCAGAAAACTGCGCAGGATGCGGTCTTCGTCCAGGCTCGGCACGGCATCCAGGGCGTGCTCAATATCCTCAACCAGCTGCGCCTCCGCCTGTGTGTTCTTGAGAGCCGCGGGATCGAAGCGCGTGCGAAACAGGTCTAGGAGCAGCCGGGCGATCTGCGGATGACGGGTCAGGCTCTGTTCCATGTACGCCTGGCTGAAGAGGCTGCCCGCCTGGCGCAGATACTTACTGTAGGCCCGCAGCACCGCGATCTCACGCCCGCTGAGCTGGGCGCGTAACACCAGGCGGTTGAATCCATCGGTCTCGATGTCGTCGCGCCAGGCCTGGGCAAAGGCTTCTTGAAACAGCGCTTTCACCTGGTCCGTGTCCAGTTCGCCTTCCCCCGTGTAGACGAGGCCCAGGTCATATATCCACACCGCTGGCATATCCTTGGCTCGAATTTCATACGGGTGTTCGTCCACCACCTCAACGTCCAGGGTCTCCAGCACGGGCAAAATGTCCGAAAGCGTCATCGGCTGTTCGCAGCGCAGCACCTTGAAGCGCAGTGACCGCTCCGGCGCTTCGAGCGGTCGATACAGGCTCAGGGCAAGATCGCCCCGTGGCGCGAGGCGCTCCATCCGCAGGATATCCGGCACAGCGGCACGAGCGTGAAACTCAGCGCGATAGGCGGTGGGGAAAGCGCCCCGGTAGCGCTGGAAGAGCCGGTTCCCGACCTCCTCCCCACACTGATCGAGCAGGGCCGCGTGCAGGTCGTCTGTCCACGAACGGGTGGCTTCGGCCAGTCGCTTCTCGATGGCCCGCACATCGTAGGTAGGAACGTCGTCGGGGTTCGTATAAATGATGATGTGTAACCGTGCTAGAATGGATTCCGTGACGTACGCCGTGTGCTCCACGCTCACCCCGTGCAACTGCTGCTGGAGAATCCGCTGAATGCGTAGGCGATTCTCGGTGTGATAGCGGTCACGAGGTAGATACACCAGGCACGACAGGAAGCGACCGTAGGGATCGCGCCGGAGAAAGAGGCGCACCTGCGGGCGCTCGCCTATGTGCAGGATGCCAATCACGATCGCGAACAGCTCGTCTTCTGAGATCTGGAACAGCTCACCCCTGGGATAGGTCTCTAGAATATCGACCAGAGCTTTATAGAAGTGGTCTCCAGGTAAGAAAGCGGCGCGGGCAAGGACGCGGTTAAACATGTGGCGCACCACCGGGATGTCACGCGGGTGCGCATGGTAGGCAGCGGTGGTGTAGAGGCCGAGGAAGCGCCATTCCCCTATGACCTGCCCGGTAGCATCGAAGCGCTGAATGCCAACGGCGTCCATGTAGGAGGGCCGGTGAACCGGGGAACGCGCATCGGCCTTCGTCAGCGTGAGGAGGCGTCTTGACTGGCCAAGCAGGCGCACCTCCGCTGGGAGTGTGGCGATGTCGTGCGCGTCCAGCCCAGCCTCGGCTTCCCGCAGGATGCCAAGACTGGAGCCTGGCACCGCACCGAGGCGGTCTTCACCGCTCTCCGCGAGCAGGTCGTACGATCTGTAGCCCAGAAAGATGAAGTTCTCGTTGTCGAGCCATGCGAGCAAGTCTCGGGCCTCTGCAACCTCTTCTTTATCGAGGGGAGGCGGGTTCGCGTCGAGTTCACGTACGAGCTGCTGGAGGATGTGCCGCATCTTCGGCCAATCCTCCACGGCTGCACGCACCTGCCCAAGGACGCGGATAAGGCCCTTGCATAGCTCATCCAGCACAGCAGGCTCCCGCTGCTGATCCACCTCGACGTGTAGGAGTGCTTCCGTGATCGCGGAGCCTTGTACAGCCTCCACTGGGAAGACCTCGAGGAGTTGTCCATGGTCATCGCGTCGCACAGAGATATTCGTGGCAACAATGAGATGGATGGCGTACCCTTGGCGGGTGACTTCCATACTCACCGAGTCCACCAGGAAAGGCATGTCATCGGTAATGAGCTCGATGACGGTGTGTGGAGATTGCCAGCCATGTGCTTCGAGCTGGGGTGTGTAGACGCGCGCTTTGCACTCCCGTGGTGCCCGGTGCTGGGCCAGGTTCCATTGGGCCATGACTGCCCCATACAAGTCGAGGGGGCTGCGCTCGATGAGGTCTTCTGGGGCGATCAAACGATAGTACTCGCTGGCAAAGGTGGCACACATTGCCGCCTTGCCATGAGGCAGGCGATCTCGAATGTAGGCGAGGACCTGCTCAATGGACTCGGACTTTGCATCTTGTAACATGGCCATTAGGAACCTCCTTCTGCCAGGCGTGTTGCAAAATTGTCTATTTGGGAGCTTGCGCTCTGCATCCTGGCTTAGTTCACACGTGAGCGGACCAATGAGCTGGTATCCTTATGTGAGGACCACATCCAATGGGTCATAGTTGTGAGCCCCATGGTGTTCCTCAATCTGGATGAATTCTTGCGAGATCATTGTGTGCCTCCTTGTGACATGGATAAGCGCCTTTCTTGTCTGAAATATGTCGCTGTGGAGCAGACCTCTTTTCGTTTCTCTATCTACAAGAATAGCTGATAGTCCTCGCTTTGTACAGTTCATACAGATTATTCTCGCAGGACCATTTCAAACCAAAAGAAAAAGCAATTTGAGAAGTGTATACCAAAGTGTATTTTCATGACCCATTAGAAGATTGTCTATATCGAGGCAAAGTTTAATACTCTACTCTATAAGATCAATATAAGATCAATAGCGTTGCTTGCGAAGGAAAAGGGAGGTCCATCATGACAACGGAGAGCATACCTGAAGTCCGATCGATGCCGGAGGATTGGCAGGCACGGCAAGGTGACGACTATGTCCATTGCAGCGTAGGCATTATGGCCCATAATGAAGAAGCCAATATTGGCCGCACCATCCGCGCTGTTCTCCAACAGCAAGTCCTATCCGTGTGCATTGTGGAAGTTATCGTCGTTGCCAGTGGTTGCACAGATCGCACCGTACCGATTGTAGCCGAAATTGCGCTTCAAGAGCCTCGAGTACGAGTGTGTGTCCAGGAGAAGCGTGAAGGCAAAGCCTCTGCAATCAACCTTTTTCTCAAGCAGGCTAGCAGTCCAATCGTCGTATTAATTGGCGCTGATGTCCTTCCCACTTTTATGGGGCACACGGTCCATCTGCTCTGGCGCTTGCATGACCACCTGGCCCGTACCCACCCAAAACTCGGGGAAGTGATCGCCTTCCGCAATGTCATTTCAGGGATCCCAATTGACAGTCCGGTGGATGAAATCTCTATCCAGGCGCTCATTTCCCAGCTGGGCTATCAGTTGATCTATGAACCGGCCTGTATTGTCTATAACAAAGGGCCGCTCACCGTCACCGATTTCCTCAAGCAGCGCCGCCGTATTTACGCGGGGCACCTGCAAGTGCGGGACCAGCAGAACTACGTAGCATCGACGATGAAGGCAGGTCCCATTGCCCGCCAGCTTATCGCCAGACGCGATTTGACGTTAAGTGCCCCCAAACAAATGATGTGGACGCTAGGTGCGGTAACCCTTGAAGGCTTTGCACGGATGCAGGGCTACTATGACTATCGCCATAAACGGGAACATCACATCTGGCAAATGGTCGACTCGACGAAGGACCTGGAGGCGGGCAAGCAGAAAGTGCGCCGCCTGTGTAACGCCCAGAGCGTCCTGGTCTTTCGCTTCATGCTTGAAGGTGCCCAAGGGTATGATATGAACCCTGAGGGTGAGGACCGTGAGGCCACTGAGGCGGCCCGGAAGCTCTTACCATTGTTGCGTAGCAAGATTCGCAAAGAAGACAAACTCTCGATCAATGGACCTGGAATCATGACCGCCGTCATTCGCGCTGAGCAACACGGGGCCGAACTGGTGGCTCGACGTATCCAGGAGGTCGTTGAAGCAACACCTGTGCGCACGGGCATGCGAGGTCGGAAGGTCAAAGTGACGGTAGCCTATAGCTCACTGACCTTTGGCTTGAAGGCAAAGAATGGAGGTGTGACTGTCAGCAGCCCCTTGTTCGACGAGGTCATCATTGCAGCTCAAGCGACTGATGCCGACGAAAAGGGGAACATCACTCATTAAGAGAAAGAGAAGAGCTGAGATGGAGGCAATGATCGGCAAGTACAAGGCACGGATGAAGAAGACCGGGTTAGCTCTCATCCACCCGGTGGGGTTTAGTTTTGACCTGACACTAGACGAGGCGGTGGAGCTAATGGAATTCATCGATGCCTACCGGGATACGATAGCGGCCGCACAGCGCGACACCGAGCCAGGCATTGAGAGCGTTGTTGTGGATGAGGAATCTAGTAGCGATACGGATGGAGACAAAATTCTATGAAGACATTACTTATTACACCGACGTATAACGAAATTGAGAATCTGCGTCCTTTGCTCGAAGAGATCTTTTCGTATGTGCCAGAGACGGATGTGCTGATCGTTGACGATCACTCGCCAGATGGCACAGGAGAACTCGCCGACGAGATACATAACGAGAATTCCCGGGTAAAAGTGCTCCATCGGCCAGGTAAGCTGGGCCTGGGCACAGCCTATATTGCAGGGTTTAAGTACGCTATTGAACATGGCTATGATGCTGCTTTTGAGATGGATGCCGATTTCTCCCATGATCCGCGCTATCTCCCTGATTTTCTGAAGGCTATCGAGCATGCGGATGTAGTGATCGGTTCGCGTTACATTCCTGGGGGGTATACGCCCAACTGGTCGCTATTACGGTGGCTGATCAGCGGCGGCGGGAATATCTTTGCGCGTTTCACGCTGGGCATTCCTGTTCACGATTGCACTGCTGGCTATCGTTTATACCGGCGCCAGGTCATAGAGAGCATAGACCTGGACACAGTGCAGTCGCAGGGTTATGCTTTCCAGATAGAAATGGCTTATCGAGCGGGGCAGCAAGGATTCAAAATCGTCGAAACGCCAATTATCTTTATGGACAGGCGCGTTGGGAAATCCAAAATGTCCCGCAAAATTATAATCGAGGGATTCACCTATGTCTTGAAGACTCGGTTCAGCAGACAAGTATTGAAACGGGGGGTGATCGTGTCAAGAAGCAATGCAATGCAACTACAAGAGGCTTCTATGCAAGCCTCTGAAATGAAGGAACTCCCGTCGGTCGCACAGCACTAGCAGGATACATTACAAGGTGGGATACTGATAATGCTATGTGCAAACTGCCTGAGTAGCCCAATTGACAGATGATACGATAATACCCTTCATTGATACTATTGTTCCTTGAGAACATTAGCCCCTCTTTGCTACATTTAGTTAGACCGGATGCTCAGGGATGACATTCTCGTCTAGATAGTCAGGGGTGACTTCTTCGAACTTACAAAGAGGCCTACAACTATGAAATTCAATAAAATGCACTTTCTACTTATCATCGTAAGGAAGAACATACTAAATAAAGGAGAATCACTATCCTAACGGCTCCCATCGTCGATGCCAATACCGACGAACAACTCGAGATTATACGCTACGCCGAGTGGCTGACTACCGAGGCTCAGCGCAATAACAACGGCAGCTACCAGGAAGAAAGCAGAAAGTATGCCGAGGACGCCTTAAGAACCGTCACCGTTAAAGGCCAGGAGTTTCGTCCTTTCGCCCCTTTTCGGCATGCACTCTCTGCGTACAAAAGTTTTACGCGCAGGCAAGTTGTGGTCCTGAGCACAATTATGCTTGGGTGTGGGCTCGGCCTGTTTTTCTATGGTATGAAGCTGGTCATTGTGATTATTGCCATGATTACCGTGCTGTACTTTAGCTCTTTAATCCTGGACTTCTTGCTAATCATGCTGGCACTCAACCAGTCAACGGATGAACAGATCGACGATGCGACCGTATATGCGCTTGCTGATGCGGACTGGCCACAGTATACGATCCTCTGCCCACTCTATCGCGAGGCCGAAGTGGTGCCCCAATTTGTGCAAGCAATGCAGGCGCTGGACTACCCGGCTGACAAGTTGCAGATTCTCTTCCTCACTGAGGAAAACGATGCGGAGACGCGCAAAGCCATCGCAGCGATGCACCTACCACAACATTTCAGCATCGTGACAGTGCCTGATGGTCAGCCGCGTACAAAGCCTCGTGCATGTAATTTTGGATTATTGCAGGCTACGGGAGATTATGTGGTCATCTACGATGCAGAGGATGTCCCCGATCCCCTACAACTCAAGAAAGCCGTTCTGACGTTTGCAAATTATGACTCAGATGTGGCCTGTGTGCAAGCCAAGCTGAACTACTACAATGGCAATCAGAACCTGCTGACGCGCTGGTTCACCGTGGAGTATTGCTTATGGTTTGATCTAATGCTTCCGGGGATGCAACAGACGAAGTTGCCGCTGCCGCTTGGAGGCACATCGAATCATTTTCGTATGGAGATGCTGCATAGGGTAGGTGCGTGGGATCCCTTCAATGTTACTGAGGATTGCGACCTGGGTCTGCGCCTGGCCCGCTCCGGTCTGAAGACTGTCATGCTGAATTCGATCACGTATGAGGAGGCGAACTCGCAGTTGAAGAACTGGATACGACAGCGGTCACGCTGGATCAAGGGCTACCTGCTTACATACCTGGTGTATATGCGCGAGCCTCTGCGCTATTTGCGCCCGGGACGCCTGCGCGAGTTCCTCTCACTGCAACTGGTGATAGGTGGCAAGACGGCGGTGTTATTTGTGAATCCTCTGATGTGGGTACTGCTGGCGATCTACATCCTGTTCCGCCCGGTAGATGTGTATCATACATTGTTCCCAGGGCCTATCCTCTATATGGGCACGCTCTGTCTCATCTTTGGTAACTTCTTCTATACCTACATCCACCTCATTGGGTGCATGAAACTTAGTCGGTTTAGCTTGATCAAGTGGGCGTTATCTATTCCTATCTACTGGGCGATGATGACGGTAGCAGCATCTCTGGCTCTCTACCAGCTCATCTTCAAACCGCATTACTGGGAGAAGACCAAGCACGGCTTGCACCTACGTTCGTCTCACTCTTCCTCCGGTAGGACAACTGTGGAAGAGGAGCCCCAGTCGAGGGTGACCATGCAATTACCTGCCTTCACGAGCACAAAGCATGCGTCCCCGCCATTGCCAGCGCCTCACTCGTTCTCCGCTAGCACGACTGTGGAAGAGGAACCCAGGTCGGTGGCGACCATGCAATCACCTGCCTTCACAAGCACAAAATGTGTACCCCCACTATTACCTGCGCCTCACGCGTCCTCCGCTAGCACAGCCTACCATGGACGGTCGGCCTGGTGGACTATGATAACATTGCCCGCGCCTCGCGCGTCCTCCGCTAGCACAGCGGAGGAAGAGGATCTCGAGGTGACCGATAAAAGACCTGCCATCAGGAACGCCAGGCATCTATCCTCGCCCTTGCCTGCGTCTCCCTCGTTCTCCGGTAGCGCAACGGAGGAAGAGGATCTCGAGGTGATCGAAAAATTACCTACCGTCAGAAGAGCTCAGCGTCTATTCGTGCATTATCTAAAGCGCTTGCCATGGCAACAATGGCTCAAAGACCCCTGGCTGATAACCACGCTCGTCATCGCGTGTATCGCTAGCATCACCTCCTGCTGGTATTTTTTCCAACATCATCAGCTATTGCTCTATGGTGATGCCATCTCACATCTGAGGATTGCGCGAAGGGTCTTCGTTAATACCCCTCCAGGTCTTGCTCAACTTGGAGGTGTTTGGCTTCCTTTGCCACAACTGCTAATGCTACCTTTCATTTGGAATGACTATCTCTGGCGTACTGGTCTAGCAGGAAGTTTCCCGTCAATGCTATGTTATGTCGTCGCAGCAGTCTATCTGTTTTTTTCGGCACGTCGTTTGACGCATGATAGTCGCGCTAGCTTTGTGGGTACGCTGCTTTTCATCCTGAACCCAAATATTCTCTATTTGCAGAGCACACCACTTAGTGAAACAGTATGTATCGCTACGTCAGTAATGGCCTGTTACTATTTCCTGGCATGGACACAGGACAATCACCCGAAGCACCTGGTGGGAGTGGCGGCAAGCACTTTCCTGGCGACCCTGTCACGCTTTGATGGCTGGGGCTTGTTCTTAGTATTGCTTGTCTTGATTGTGGTACTCGGATGGAGCAAACGTCAGCACTTGGCACAGATTGAGGGTACCCTGATCGTTTTCGTCACACTAGCTGGTCTGGGAATAGGATTGTGGTTCCTTTGGGATAGGGTCATTTTCGGTGATGCGTTCTACTTCCATCACTATCTGTTTTCAGCCGCCGTCAACGAACGGCTTTATACGTATCATAACCTCTGGCAGTCTATCAGTGCCTACATGCTTCTCTCCATGGAGACTGTCGGACCGATCCTTTTTTTTCTGGCAGCGATTGCCGTCGTCGTTTTTGTCTTTCGACGTCGCCTGGCACCAGACATGTTTGGGGCAATGGCATTTCTCACACCTTTCGTCTTTTACATCCTTATATTCTACTTTGGACAAGGTACCATCTATTTGCCAGGAGTTGGTACAGCCACTTCATGGCAATACTTGTGGAATGTCCGCTTTGGTGTGCAGGCCGTTGCACCCATTGCACTCTTTCTAGCGATACTAGCAAGGCGTTGGCCTATCAGTATGCCAGAGCGTATTAGGCCTCTAATAGGACAAATTGTCCTTGTAATAGCTGTCGTCATACAGACCATTTTAACTGCTTCTGGAGGTATTATCTCACTGCAAGATGGCCAGTATGGTTTTTCTTGTGCACCAACAGAACCTATAACCGTTTATCTTGCGCAACACTATGATGGGGGAAGGATTCTGGAAGATGTAAACGCCTTCCGTATTGCTGAATCAGAGGCTGGAATTGACCTCAAGAATACTATCTATGAAGGCTCCGCTGAGTTATGGAAGAAGGCACTGAACGATCCAGCATCGATGGTGGAATGGATCATAGTGCCTTCAGGAGTGCAAGGTGATCCCATAACAATGCGCCTCGATCTCGAGAGCCCAGCATTTCTGTCAAAATTTACGCTTGTAGTTCAGCAACCTGATGGGCTCCGTCTGTATCACCGGAATGGGCGCTCTCCGCTGCCGACGCGACCTATACCATCCGGTCTGCTCGCTGACCATCGCCTTTGCAGCGCTAGAGGTTTTTAACACTACGGTAATGCTCTATATTGAGACAGCAGCATGCAATACTGGGGGGATTTCATGGCGACAACAACCTTAGTACAGGGGTAGATTGCCGTGATGACGGACCTGGTATTCAAGCGGTGGGATTACCCAATCTTCGCCGCGCTTACGGTTGCGATTTTGGCTACTCCGGCCTATTTCCTCGTATATTGGTTTTCTCGTCGCGATTGGGTGTACTACCCGCTTCCATTTGCGATTATGACAGGAGGATTTCTTCACTACCTGTTCCTCATTCTACCAGCCAGACCTGCACCGTCAAATCAGTACTCCCCGAGGCAATACGCGTGCTATCAGGCGACCAGGCTAGCGCAGTCACGATGCTAGTACGGCCCTGATAGGTGAAGACAAGTTTTCCTCCAGCGGCTTTCCACACCTGCACCGTCCCATTAAGACTTGTCGAGGCGATGTATCTGCCATCGGGCGACCATGCTACGACCTTCACAGCATCGCCATGGCCATGGTAGATAAAAACATCGCCTCCAGTGGTGGCATTCCAGATCTGCACCTGATGATCATCGCTTCCTGAGGCGATGCGCTTACTATCGGGCGACCAGGCCACCGCATTGACTAGCCCCGCATGGCCATGATAGGTGTAGACGTGATTCCCTGTAGCGGCATCCCACACCTGTACTGTATGATCATCACTTGCCGAGGCGATGTGCATCCCATCAGGTGACCATGCTACCGCCGTCACGATACTCGTATGACCTTGATAGGTTAGCAGGCGCTTCCCTGTAGTGGCATCCCATACCTGTACCGTCTTATCCCAGGAACTAGAGGCAATGCGTGTACCATCGGGTGACCATGCCAGAGCTGTCACAGTACCCGTATGACCTCGATAGGTGAACATATAGGCTCCTGTGGTGGCATTCCATAGCTGCACTGCTCCATCCTGGCTGGCCGAGGCGATGCTTTTCCCATTAGGCGACCATGCTACCGCCATCACAATGCTCTTATGCCCTCGATACCTCAGCACGTGGCCTCCAGTGGTGGCATCCCACACCTGTACTGTCTCATCCTGACTCGCCGAGGCGATACGCTTGCCATCGGGCGACCAGGCTACACCGGTTACTATGCTCGTGTGGCCCTGGTAGGTGTATACTGTGCCGCCAAAGCGTATGAGAACATTTCCGGCTGGGATACCTTTGATATTAAGCGTACTTGTTGCAGAGTCATATGTCCAGTTAGTAAGCGGTGAACCATTGACAGACACCGCGGTAGGTCGTTTTGTCGCATAGATCTTGGCTTGGGATGTGAGTGCTATCGGATCATTCTGGAATTGAAGAAAGGTTGTGTTATCTGTAGGCGGCTGCCAGGACTTCTCCGTCTGTCCCGGTGACATACATCTTGCCGATACGTGAGGGTCTACTGGTCATGCCCAAGGTGATGGTTGTATTTTCCGCTACAAGGCTCTTGCCTGAGATAAAATAGCTTGGGTATGTAGCACCGTTCACCTGAATGGAAGATATATAGGCATTACGGGGTGAGTTATTATTGGCCTGAATAATGGTATCTTTTAGACCATGAATGACTGCCGTGGTAACGGAGGGGCTGGTGATTACCCACTGCGCACCCGGTGCTTGTATCGAATATAAGCCTAATAGGGCTAAAACTAGCGCACCAGCATTATCCGTATAGTAAACATCTGATCCTGTCCACCAACCTTCCCACATATTCAGGGATTTGAATTGCGGAACAAACCTGTTCCGGGTTATATCCTGAGCAGTAGACGGGCTGTTGCTGTAAATCGGTAAAATTTGGTATGTTGGTTCATAGTCATTATAATCCTTATTCGGGGTTAAGAGGGTATTTATTTGCGAGGTCATGGTCCTGTCTCCATAAAGATCGGCCAGCCCAAGAGGGTCATGGACTACATCAAATGCATACCTCTTCTCTGTCCCCTCGTAGAAACCGATGTTCCTCGCAGCCCATGAACCATCGGAGTTTTTTCCACGAAATACCTTATTGGCCGCATCTTTCTCACTCTTGTTTTTTTCACTTCCTAATAGGAGTGTAGAGAAGTGCGTAGGAGAAGACAAGTTGCGAACGTATCAGGGAAGAGTACTATCGTATCCATGACATTTTTGCTTGTGCCTTTTATTATTAGGGTAAAACAAGCAACAATAACTTGTCAAGGATAAGGTGAGGCTAGATGAGAAGCGGCTTCACGTTGTACAAGGGATTTTAGGCAACAGGGGAGAGGATTATTCAGGGAGATCATCTCACCGCTGACCCAAGGCATATTTTGCCAAAACACTTTCTGTTGGATCGCCGGATCCGATATCGTACTGAACACTGTGACTGCCTTTACTCCAAATAATATACCCTGCCAATCCTGCGGTAAATCCAGCACTGAGCTTTGCATCAAAGAAGGTGGCTCGCTGATTGAGGGTAGTGGTTGTGACGGTCCCAGAACAGTCGCCGTTGGCCGTGCTATCAGCACAGATGCCTGATTCACCGGCAAAGGCTGGTTTGTTGAGATCTCGGCAGATAGCGATACGCTGCTGTATCTGTGAAGGCAATGACGTTGCCACTTGTCCATAATCATGCCAGACATCGCAGAGGTCAACCTGGCCGCTGACAATCATGGTGTAGTCTGTGCTATTATCACCTGCGCATCCTCCTGGGACACCCAGATCGACCATGTGATTGGGATCAACTGCTTTAATAGCAGTTGTCATATCATCGGCAAAGCTTTGCAAAATCTGAGCACCAACAGCACCGCACGGACCAGCATCCGGTTCATTTACGAGTTGCCAGAAGGCAATGGTTGGTTCATTAGCATAATGTCGAGCTAGTTTTATTGCATAATCACGGAACGAGAGTGGATATCCATCATTCGGTTGTTTATACTCTGACTGATACCAGGAAGATGTTTTCGTCGCTGTTGAGGGTTCACAATTTGTTAAGTGATTTACGAGCATTGGAACAATATCCAAACCATATTTCTTTGCATATGCAATATAGCGGTCAAAATCGGTATAGGCAGCATTATTGCTGCCACTTTGATAAAATGCCGTTCTGACAACATTGCCGTGTGAAGCGGTTTTGATCTGAGAAAAAGTTGTATCAATTTCTGTATTCGTGGGTGCCCTACAGCCGGTTCCCATCCAATGCCAATTATATCCTATAAGACGGAGTGGCGAGCCATTTACCATCAAGTTTGAACCGGATTTAGTGATGAATAGACTTCCTGCTGCTCGCTGTCTAAGGCTCTGTCGCTGCAAACTCGTTATGACCGTTATTGGAATAATAACCAGTAGTAAAAGAAATGCAGCAATACTTAGCACATGGAAGCGCTTTCTAGATGATGGCGCCATTCTCTCTCCCGTGGGTTTCCATTTTTGAGACATAGCTATCTGTTCCCTGCAAGTTTACGTTCCCGTCAGGCTCCCGTCAATACTGCGTATTGCCTCACGAAACATCTTACCATGCTGAGACCTTCCTCAGTAGTTGACTCATATACGTGAGAGTAAGCAGTCTAAGTAGAGGAAATGAGAAACGATACCATTGTACCCTTGACTGATACTATCGCTCCTTGAGAGGAGGAGGATTCTCTTGCTACCATTCTAGTGGATTTGTTACCTTTCTAGTTGGACAGTCTGGGGTGACTTCCTCGACTTATCTTTACAAAGAGGACCGCAAGCATGATATTTAGCGACAACTCAAGCCGAAGTGTCTTAATTGCTCAGGAGGGACAAGCTGAGGGTGAACTATAAAACCTACCTGCGTTGCCTGCTCTGTTACAAGGCCCGCCCGGAAAACGCCATCAGCGTCAAGGGTTATTCAGGTACGAGGAGGTCATCATGACCACAGTAGTAACAGGTGCAACTGGCTTCCTGGGCAGAGCCCTGGTGGCCGAACTTGTAAGGCGCCAGCAAGCGGTGCGTATACTTGCACGTGACGAAAAAAAAGCACGCCAGCAATTCGGTGACGCAGTAACGATCATTCCAGCAGAGATCACCGATGCGGTGCAAGTCCAACAGGTAGTCGATGGCGCAACCACTATCTACCACCTCGCGGGGCGTCTCTATCATCCCAGCATCCCGGCAGAACTGTATCGCCAGACGCATGTGGAAGGCACGCGCACCTTGCTCAAGGCATGCCAGGGACAAACTCGGTTACGGCGCATAGTGCACGCCAGCACCACCGGCGTGCATGGCATCACGGGTGAGGTGCCTACCGCCGAGGATGCACCCTTTGCTCCTACCAATCCCTACGAAGCCACCAAACTGGAGGGGGAACTGCTCGCACTCAAAGCCTATCAGGAGCAAGGCCTACCCGTGACCGTGGTGCGGCCTGGGCTTGTCTATGGACCGGGTGACCTACACCTGCTGGGCTTCTTTGTATCGATTAAAAAAGGGCTGTTTCACGTCATCGATGGCGGAAAAGCCTTACTGCACCCGGTCTACATCGATGACCTGGTAGCCGCTCTTCTGCTCTGCGGCGAGCGACCCCAGGCTCCTGGTCGCAGCTATAGCATTGCGGGAGAGTGCCCCGTCACCGTTCGCGAGCTTGCGCTAGCCATCGCGCATGCACTGGACAGAGAACTCCCTGCAGGCAGTATCCCGCTTTGGCTTGCCAATCTTGCATCAGATATCTTTGCCGTAATGCCAGGCATGAAGGGTGAGCATGCTCCACTCACACGTAGTCGTGTCAAATTTCTGACGAATAGTCGCATTTATGATATTAGCCGGGCCAAATCCGAGCTGGGCTACGCGCCCAAAGTCAATTTGGAAGAAGGCATGAAACTAACAGCCGCATGGTACTACAAACATGGTTATTTGGATAACTCATCTAGAAGTTGGAGGACAATTCGATGAAAGCGTTGATTACTGGTACCACCGGTTTGCTGGGCGTGCACCTGATTCAAGAATTGCAGCGGCGCGAGTTGGGCTATGAGCCAGAGGTCGATATACGGGAAGGTATCAGGCTATCAGCATCCTTGTTCAATGTTGGCGGTATGGAACAGCTGTTTGTCACTCAGGCCAGTCAATATGCCCTGCTCGGAGGAGTGCGAAAGTCATGAAAGGTTTCCTCAGCGCCCCTGCGACGAAAGTAATCATCGGCCTCCTGATAGGCATCGGCCTGTTATTTCTCGTCTCACGCTTTGTAAACATCGCCATGAGCATGCGCATGCTGCAACAAAACCTGATGACACCTCGTGGCATCGTCCTCGCGCTCCTCTCGGGTGCCTTCTTCCTCCTCGCCTACTCCATCCGGGGCATTCGCTGGAAACTTTTCTTGAACCCCATCGGCAACGTCAGCACCTTCACGGCTATTCGGCTCGTCCTCATTAGCATCTTTCTCAACTTCCTCCTGCCAATCAGTAGCGGCGAAATCGTTAAGACCCTCATCCTCAAACGCATCGCGGCCATACCCATCAGTCGATCGCTACCCACCGTCGCCATGGACAGGTCGTTGGACTTGTTGCCCGCCCTCTTCCTCATGGCCATTGTACCTCTTCTGGGCCTGCAGATGGACATCAAGCTCTGGTTCGTACTGGGCATCGTTGGCGGATTATTCATCGGCCTGCTTGTCTTTATCGGATTGTCGGTGCGGAAACGCACTGCTGCCATCGCCCTGCTGCGAAAAATAACGAGTATACTCCCAAGAGCCATAGGGGGCAAGATCGAAGCCTTTGCTACTGACTTTGTCGACTCGCTGCTCATCAGCACAAGCCGCCCAAAGATTTTCGTCCCCGCGGTGTTGCTCACCTGCGTAGCCGTCGTCTTTGACAGCCTCTTCGCCATGTTCGCCTTCTGGACCATTGGCTTCCCCATCCCCTTTGGGGCAGCTATCTTCGGATATACCCTCTACAACATGTTCTACATCTTCCCAACTCCCCCCGGACAGGTGGGCAGCAACGAAGCCATGGGCTTGCTTGTCTTCAGCGGACTACTCCGTTTGCCACCGGACAAAGTTATCGCTATGTTCATCTTTTCCCATCCCTGGGCCGCCCTGCTCATGTGTACGGCTGGCCTTGTAAGCCTGAAGACACTCGGCTTGACGATCTCCATTGTCATGAAAAAGGGGACAGAAGAAAGCGACATAAAAAGCGAAGATGCGCTCCTCCCAGAGGAACAGGAAGCGCCTGTCTTGTAGTAGTAATACTAAAAAAATAACAAGCAGCTAGAGTTTTGAAGTGTAGAAAGCCGCTTTGACGCTTGGTCCATGGGTACTGGGATAAGAATAGGCAAAGCACTCTCCATCGATGCCGAGCGCTCCCCGTTTGCCAATGAGGATTTTTATTAAGGCATGGTTCAAATGAACTTGACAGTTCCTCACCAACAGAAAGACACAGCCCTGTCATGCTGAGCGTAGCGAAGCATCTCTGTGCCGATCGCGACAGACCCTTCGCGGAGTTGACACTGAGCGGAGCGAATGTGCTCAGAGCTTGCCCTGAACGAAGTGAAGGGGTGACACGGTTTGACTGTTCTAACGGTCAAGTGTAATTCGTCCAAATTGAACCTTGCCTAAACAGCATTGCGGCTGTTGGCATCCCCGCCCCAGGTCTGCCCATCCGACGCGGTGCCCCAGAGGGACTGATTGGCGCGCTGGAAGGTATCCGCTAACTTGTTCGCGAATTCCTCATCAAACCAGACACGATTCTGAGAATCAACATTGAGGCCGTCATGTGCTGCCAGGCCTAGATGCTTCATTAGCAGCATTGATTACAGGTAAGTTACGTAGCTTGGCAGATTTACCACCATTCCTAGTAGGAATCGCAGCAGCAACAG
The DNA here is from genome assembly GCA_005881495.1 of Chloroflexota bacterium. The sequence goes on along the minus strand of VBHI01000219.1, from coordinate 30,999 downwards.
TTCCTCTGGCAACATCGGTGGCAACGCCAGCGAGCGTTGGCGCATGACAGAGCATGTTGGTATAGGATGCATTCGCCAGGGGGCAATAACACTCGCCTGCCTTGATGCTTCGGCGTAACTCATTGGCTCTGGCTGTATTCCAGGTAGATTTAAAATCGTAGTCATGTTCGCGCAGGTTGCCAACCGATTCTGCGCGAATACAACAGGTCCAGACATCCCCATTGGGAGCGATCTGTGCGGATGCCACACCGGCCAGGCAAGGAATAATCTGGCGCTTCTCAGCCAGTGTGCGCTTCACGATATCGTAGTAACGATCACGAAATGCTTGCGTGATGCGCGAAACACCATTGAACTCAGCTTTGTGAATGCCTTCCTGCAAGCGCTCGATGACGGGTTGATAACGCTGAATTGGCGGTGTGATGCCCATTCCGACCGTATCCAGTTCGACACGCTCTTCAGCAATCTCGCTAATGAATGAGTCCGGCTTGAGTTCATCGCGTACGAAGGTATAGATATTGTCAAACTCGTCCACATTAAAGTTTGAGATTACAGTATGCACGCCCAAAGTAAAGTTTTTGTAGCGGCCCTTCAGCGCCTTCAGACCCGCGTAGGTGCGCATTGCCCGCTCAAAATTGCCTTTGACTCCACGCACGATATCATGCTTTTCACCAATGCCATCTAATGAAAGATTGATAATAACATCACTGGTGGGGGCAGCTTGCAAGACTCTCTCAATGCGACCAGGGATAATCTTATCCTGGATTCCATTGGTGGGAATGTTAATGATGCCAGGACGACAGTGCCGATAAGCTGCTTCAACCATCTCAGGCAGGTCTTTGCGCAGCGTTGGCTCACCTCCGCTAAAGGTGAACCAGTAGGCATCTCTGCCGATTGAAGCGAATGTCTTATCGTACTCTTCGATAGTGAAGTCATCATTGGGGCGCTGCCATACATTACACGTCTTGCAACGCGAGTTGCAGCGATAGCTCACGCTTATCGTGAAATTCATTGGAAGAGCAAAGGTTTTTCCAAGCGTGTATGACGCTTGCATCTTTGCAATTTTGGGTAAAACTTCAAGCATATCTCTTTCCCTCCCTTTCAACCAGACAAGATGGTAGGGACATAAGCACTCTCTGCATCCGGTCACAAAACGCATGAATCCGAGAGCACTTGACCTGTTACTTAGTAATACAAACACAACCCAGCGTTGAACCTGCAAAATACTCTGCGCTTCTAGTGTACAGAAGTGCCTGGAAGAAAATAAGCTTCAAATGTATCATATAAGGAGTACTATTGTATATTTACACTTTTGCCCGTGCTTTTTTTGCATGTACCTGCGCTTCCAACTCGTCGGTACGCCGGGCGGCCAGTACTACCCGGGCCCCTTGATGCGCGAGCTCGCGAGCTGTGGCAGCGCCAATCCCTGAACTGGCACCTGTGACAATTACAACTTTGTCTACCACTGTCTGTGGCATAGCTCCCTCCTTATTTGGCCTTCGCCGCCTGGGGAGCGCCGACTGACGCATTCCCCAACGCCCGAGAGTCCTGGTGCTGGTACCAGGTCGCGGCGAGCCGCACACCCTCGCGTAGGGGCACCTGCGGCGCATAGCCCAGGTCGCGGCGCGCCTTGTCGATAGAGTGGCGATTGTCCGCGCCAAATAAAGTAATACCGTGCCGGGTGACTAAAGGTTCCTGCGAGCGCATGATCTTGGCAGCACGCTCAGCAATGCTGGCGAGAGCGTAAGCGGCATGGTATGGAATGTGCAGACGTGGCGGCGCAATATCAAGCTCCTGCGCTATCGCGCATAAGAATTCTTCCTGGGTAAGCGGCTGGTCATTCGAGATGTTGTAGGCCTGTCCCACAGCACGCTCGAGCTCCGCGCAGCGGAGAAGTCCTTGCACCACGTCGGTCACATAGACAAGTGGCAGGGCATTGCGCCCTGAGCCGATGATAGGGTTCTTACCGGCACTTATACGATCGGTCGTCCGCCCGAAGTTCAGGCGGTCGCCAGGTCCGAAGATCGTACCCGGCCGAACGATGGTCGCAGGTAGATGTTCTTCGGCGATCATACGCTGCACTAATCTGTCACCTTCCGCCTTGGTTATGGTATATGGCTCATCGAGTGGCTCTAGAGGATCATCTTCAGTCACCGGCCGGCCGAGATTCATACCGTAGACGGTCCAGGAGCTAACATGGATGAGCCGGCGAGCGCCTGCTGTTAGAGCCGCCTGGCATACGTTCTCGGTGCCTGTAACATTTACAGCGTAATAGTCCTGCATCGAGCGCCATAAGCCCATCATGCCTGCCAGGTGGAACACGGTATCCACGCCTCGCATAGGAACGGTCAGCATATTAGATTCGCGGATGTCGCCGCGATAGACAGCAACGCCGCACTCTTCGAGCCAGGCGGTGTCCTCTGTAGAGAGGGCGAGCACGCGCGCGCTATCACCGCGCTCCTGCAGTGCCTTGATGAGGTTGCGGCCTAGAAAGCCATTCCCTCCAGTGATAAGTATCTCCATATCGATTGTCCCTTCTTTTGCTTTATAGATTCTCAGCGGGTCGTGTTGCTCGATACCAGGCAATACCTTCATGAACACCGTCTGCAAGGTTCACCTGGGGGACGAAGCCCAACTCGCAGCGCGCCCTGCTGATCACGAAGCGATTCTCACCGGCTATCAGCTTCAACCCAAAGCGCATGAGTGGTGGCGGTTGCTTCATGCGTGTCAGGTGGCCCAGCGTCTCAGCAGTCGCACCCAGAGCGAGAGACAGGCGGTAAGGAATGTGCCGACTGGGCGGCGGTACACTCAGCTCCCTGGACAGAGCATTGAAGTAGTCATGCTGAGTGACCGGCTCGTCATTGACCAGCAGATAGGCTCTGCCGATCGCCTGGTCTGCTTCGCTGGCTAACAAGATCCCTTGCGCCACGTCCCTGACGTAGATCAGCGGCAGGTGGTTGTTGCCAGAGCCGATGATGACCATCTTGCCCTGCTCCACCAGCCTGGCGAAGCGGCCGAAGCTGTTGGTATCACGCGGCCCGTAAATCAATCCAGGGCGTACAATGGTCACCGGCGCCCCTTTGTCGCAGATCAACTGCTGTAGTAGTTGCTCGCCCGCAACCTTAGTCCTGCTGTATGGATCGGCGCCGCCGCGCAACGGTGCTGTCTCGTCGGCGGTGCCGTGTACGTCGACGCCATGTACCGTGACCGAGCTAACATGGACAATTCGCCGGACACCGGCAGCCATCGCGGCCTCCACCAGGATCTTGAGCCCATGCACATTGACCAGCTCATACTCGGCCTCAGGACCCCAGGGACCCGTCCGCGCTGCGCAGTGCAGCACGCGGTCTACACCGTCAATCGCAGCTTCCAACGACGGGTGGTCAGTTAGATCGCCCCGGCAGACCTCCACACCGGCCTGTGCCAGCCGTGTAAGGTCTTCACCAGGCCGCGCGAGGATGCGCACGGGCTCACCACGCTCCAGCAGTAGATCCACCAGATGACCACCCACGAATCCTCCCGCCCCTGTCACGAGTACTTTCACTTTTATATTCCTTCTGTGCTGTGCGTTATGGAGGAGAAGATGGAACTCTCCTTGATTTTTTTGCCAACGCCGAAGCGTGTTTGTAAGACATATGTAAACGCCTCTATAACGATCTTATGCGACATCTTGGATGTTCCAACACGCCGGTCAATGAAAATGGCCCAAATTGCGCGTTCACTCTGCTATGGTAGAGACCTTTTTACCTGCGCCCTTAAAGCCAAACTTCTTGATCGTGTTGCGTAGCCAACCAACGGTGGGACCTTCATCGATTCTTTTGCTGGTTTCGATCAAGAAGGAGGCTGTTTCAGGACGAGGTGCTAACTTGCTCGCTTCGCGTAGCGCTGTCAGTTCCTCATAATGCTGGAAAGCCCAGTACATGTTGATACGGCATGTCCGGCAATTTTTGATGTCGTCCTCATTCATGGTTCCGCACTGTGGACACTCTGTCATGGCTGCTCCTTTCTGCCTTGTTTAAATCAGACCGTTGCGCATGGCTTCTGCGACCGCGTGTGCACGGTCAGTGACCTGCAACTTCCGGTAAATATCCTGCATCTTACGTTTGACCTGGATCTCGCTCCAGAACAGGTGCTTTCCGATCTCTTTATTCGTACATCCATTCGCTACAAGTCGCATTAACTCGACTTCCGCCATGCTGAGTCCACGAAATAGGCGGTTCTGCTCTTTGGTCAGTCGATGAAACTCAATTGCCACTTGTGTCGTTGCTTGGGATTCACCCAGAACTCGCTCGCCGCTTTGCACGGCGCGGAGTGACCTTCGTAAATCATCTATGGACAATGTTTTTTGCAGGAAGCCATGTACGCCGATTCGTAGAGCATCGAAGAGAAGTTCATCATTATTGGAACCGCCGTACAACACAATGTATGTATTGGGGCAACTGCGCAGCAGCTGCTTTGCTAAATCCAATCCATTGGTCGTCCCCAGGCAGATATCGATGAGGATAATATTCGGTTGTAACTCCATGGCGAGCAAAAGGGCCTCCCTCTCATGTTCAGCCTCTCCTACGACGTCGAAGTCACTATCCTCGCTCAACATCACGCATATCCCCTGACGCAGTATCACATGGTCATCTACTATCAATGCCCGTATCGGAGCATTTTCTTGTTCTGCTAGTTGCATCTTCATTTCCTTCACCCTCCCTTGGCTTAGGTATTATAACTACATTGCTCTCCTTAAGTATTTGATGTTTAGACTAATTTCATGTCACACGGCTTGCAGTCTGGACTCACGCGATTTCCATAAAAATGGCTCGCAGGGCTTCCCACCTTGCTTCGCAAGAATTTAGTATAAGCTCCAACAAGTATTTATAGAATATTTTTTTGAAGAACATAAGGTTCCTTTTGTCTCAAATAGGACGTAAGAGATTACTCTTAGGTAACAAGATATTAGTAGATAACAAGATATTAGTGCTATTCCAACTAGGGAATGTCCGGTAGAATACACTCCATCATATATAATTAGAGTTTAAACTAATTTGACATCGAGGAGGGCTTATACCCAAAGGGTGTTGCGAACATGCCAATAATTCATCCCAATAGTGCCTACCCGTACATCTCAAGCTCGGGAAACCATTGGATTTATACCTTTGCGGGCCGAATTAGTCTAAACGTCAATTGATGAGGAGGAAGCAGGTTGCAGACTATAGCTCGGGAGCAAATGACCAACCATGCTTCTCGATGAGGTTCCGCACGTTCAAGCTGGAAGCATTTAGCCATCACCCGTGCATCTGTTGCAAGATCTCCATCAGACAATGGAAACCTATGGCCTCATTCGCAAATAACTTCCATATTGCGCTGAAATATGGTAGAGTCGAAATATGACTGTACACTGTCATTCTGAGCGCTAGCGAAGAATCTCACTCGCGGCTTGGAAGAAATGGATGCGACGCTATCGTACTGGATTATGGAGTAACTCGGATTTTGTCAAGCTATGGCTTGGGCAGACGGTCTCGCATTTTGGGAGTGGAATTACCGGCATTGCTCTGCCACTGACCGCAGTGCTCGTTCTTGCGGCCACGCCGACCCAGATGGGTATCCTGGGAGCGCTCGATGGGGCATCGGTCCTGGTGATCAGCTTACTTGCTGGTGTCTGGGTGGATCGGGTACGCCGCCGGCCGCTCTTGCTTGCTGCAGACCTTGGCCGCGCTTTCGTCCTGGGTACCATTCCGTTTGCGGCTCTGCTTGGGGTGCTGGGCATAGGGCAACTCTACGTCGTGGCAGCACTAGCAGGGATGCTGACCGTCCTATTCACTGTGGCTCACTCTGCGTTTTTACCCTCGCTCATCCCTCAAGAGTCGCTTGTTGAAGCCAATAGTAAGCTTGCAATGAGCGATGCTCTTGCAGAGATTGGTGGTCCCGCGGTGGCTGGCCCACTGGTGCAATTGATCAGCGCTCCATTTGCTCTCTTGTTCGATGCCCTTTCGTTTCTCTTCTCTGCCTGCTGCCTGGGACTCATCCACACGCCAGAGCCGCCCCCAACAGCGTTCGAGCAAAGAAAGAGCATCTGGTCTGATCTCGTCGAGGGGTTGCGCTTGGTTCTGAAGAATCCGCTGCTGCGTGCCCTGGCAGGAAGCGCGGGCACCTTCAGCCTGTTCGGGAACTTTGTCGGGACACTGTACGCGCTGTACGTGATCCGTCAGTTAGGCGCACCACCCATCTTCCTGGGCTTCCTGGTTGCAACAGGCGGTGTGAGCGCGCTCATGGGCGCATTCATGGCCGAGCGCGTTGTACGGCGCTTCGGCCTGGGCAGGACTGTTGGCATGGGGCTGTTCATGTACGGTGCGACCGGTCTGCTCATTCCACTGGCGGGTGGTTCCGTAGCTCTCGCATTGTCCCTCCTCTTTCTCGGCCAGCTCCTGGGCGACGCATCGGTGTCCATCTATCTCATCGCCGAGGTGAGCCTGCGGCAGTCCATTGTTCCGGCCAACGTGCTAGGCCGCACAAATGCCAGTATGCAGTTCTTGTCACAAGGCGTTGCTCCGCTGGGGGCGCTGCTCGCTGGCATACTTGGTGGGATGATAGGACTACGGCTCACCATCCTCATCGGCGTGCTCGGCGTGATGCTAGCAGGCACATGGTTACTGCTCTCACCGGTGCGCAAAGTGTAGGGGCGTGCGTCAAATTTGTTGCATGGACCACAGGGAAAGGTCAAGCCATTGCCCCTACGAGAGGGAAGACTAGTAGGCTGCTAGCTGCAAAAATCGATCACAATGAGCATATGGCCAGCAATGTCGGGATCTGGAGGAGTTGCTTGAGCCCAAAGGGATCCGATGAGCTTTGTCAAATGGAACAAAATCGAACATCGGCTCTTCTCTTTCATCTTCATCAACTGGCGTGTTCAACCCCTGACGTCTCTGGAAACCGTCATTGAACTGACCTCTCATACCACTACCAAAGGAGGATTGTAAGTCACTGCCATCAAAGAGGTGTATGAATTAGTTGTTACGGCATAAGAAAAGGGCAGAAGAGCGGTCTTGCCAGAAGGCATCGTAGGTGCGATTGAGGGCAGCGGTGCACAAGGGTAAGAGAACGTCTAACCCCTCTGGAAGGAAGCCGCATCCCGGCCCGCTTGGCACGGGTACTGACGACGGTTTTGCAGGCGGCCTCAGCCATGCCACTGCCCACATGCATACTGATGCCGCGCGGAAGTGGGATAACGCATACCCTGGGCATTGGTGCTAAAGTAGCCTACCGCTTGCTCGGGCACGCGGTGGGTCTGCCCTGGTAGAACAACATTAAGATATTCCTCCGAAAATCGCCGGAAAGAGTATGGTAATGCACGAAATACCCGATTTCATGCTCTTCTCTGACACGTAGTGTCATGGCGCTTCCCCTGAAATTAGGGGTAGGGCAAAATCAATTTCATGCGTGGTGGTGCGCCTGCGGCGCATGGCTCATTGTTGGCGAATGATACTAACAATGGAATTGAACGTGTCATTCGCCAACAATACCTTAGTGTGGTTGTACCTGTTTACCTTGGCAACTCACTATTAAGTACCCTTCGTCGAAAGGGAAATGTAATTCGGTGCACGGTACACAATATATCTATATCACTCGTATAAGTATTAACCTGATAATTACTGAGCATGAAAGGTACTTTACCACGTGGAACACGAGCTATTAAGTTAAGAGGTCTTTTAGCTCCAATAGCGATTCCTGCTTCAATGCACGAGTTTATGTTGTTCTCAGATATATCATCGATTACCATAAATGCTCGTCGAATTTGCTCGGTTATAGCCTCGCGTATATGACTCTCGGTGATCTTGTCACCTGTTATACATGGCATGGCTGTTATATGCTGTATAGCTTGCTTAATGGTCAGATTTCTCTGCTCCTCCTCTGAAGCGAGATTGGTAGCTAGAAAGACATAATGCGGCTGAGAAGGACGGTGCCAATTTTCTGCTAGTACTTCAACTGCTTGTTGCAGAATAGTATCAATCTCACCCTTTTCAATGTCGTCAGTTTTCATACGCACGACATATTGCCCAGATGTATCAGGGAGATTGACATTTGGCTCTGCTACAACTAGACAGTGTAAGCCTTCTGCCTGAGCGAATGCGATTTCTTCTAACATATATTTTGATGTGGTGCCTTGGCCGCGATCTGGTAGAATGGCTACTAGCCCTCCGCAACTTCTAATAATATCTCGAACTTTCTCTGAATCGTATTTAAGTTGATCTTCAGCATCTCCAATTAACCTGAAACCATCCTTGTCTAGCCTTCGGCATACGTAATCGGGTATAGAAGATTCTGTCGGTCGCCAAGAACGACTAATGTAGATATCCCAAACGTTTTCGAGGATCAAGGCTTTATCATCATAGTACAATCCTGTGATCAAATCAAAAACTGTTCTCATATCAATTTTTTTGTCAGGCATGTCGATCCACTTAGTCTGTTCGAGAAAACCTGGTATTTCACAGTCTTCTATGCGAACTGGTATTATACGGTACCGTTTATACTTTGCTCGATGACCGATAGCAGCATTGTACTCTTCCTCGACCCAACCCGATCTAATAGATGCTTTTGAAAGGACGATGATCATATTCTGACACTGAGCAATGGCATTAGCCAATTCAGTAGATATAGTAGCACTCGTTGAAAGATTGAAGGCATCATACCAAATAGGAATTTCAGCCGCTATACTTAACCATCTATAAAGCTGATCCACAAAATTCTTATCCGCGTGCGCATGGCTCAGAAACGCACGGTATAGTTTTCTTTGATAAGGTAATTTCGGTTGAGTACTCAATTTGTATCTCCTTGTCCTCAGTGTAAGTTTTGAGCTGAAAATCTAGGTACCTAAGTTTGGCCCAAATTAACGACCACGTGACTGGGAGCCAATAAGCTCCGCAAGGGATGGACTAAAGCAGGAGCCAAAGGAGCCGCTTGATTGAGGACCAGTTGAATAATCTGGCCCGCAGCATCAAAGACGAGAAAGCCACTGATATGCAAGACATCCCGTACCATCCGCAGCATCCCATAGCGGTGCAAGGTTGGGACGGCCAGCCAGCCCCGCGCCCAGATGATGACGTTGTGGGCCAGAGAACCCAGCAGCATCAGCATCTGTTGGGCTTCAAAGCGTTTTTTGCTGCGCTTGCTTATGCCCAATCCTTGCTTGTCGCCTTTGAAAGACGTTTCCACGCCGCCGCCTCGCTGATCGTAGAAGCTGACATAGGCCAGCAACACGGCGGCCGGATCATCCAGCAACGAGAGGGGCTGAGCAGTCAAAACGAGGACGTGCTGGGCCGACAAGGTGGAGAGCAGCACGCCGTACGCGAACTCGCCAGCAGGTTTGCGACAGCGTACCGCGATGCGTTTGACGCGACGCACATACGCCTCAGCCGCCTGCGTCACCCAGCCGAACTGCCGCTCGGGCTGATAAGGATCGACGTACCCATCCTGCACGCTCTTGGCCAGGCGTTTGGCCTGTTTGCCGGAGTAATCTTTGCCGTGAAGCAGGTAGCCGCGAGAAAGCAGCCAATTGACATCATCCAGACTGCCTCCGGCAGCATCCACACGCACAATGGTTTGGTGACGCTTGTCCTCACCCAATTGCAATGTCTCTTCAGCGGCCAGCACCAACGGTTGCAAGGCACGCGTCAGTTGCGTCTTGCCATCAAAAAGGCGATCGACGACGACTTCCCCATAGCGACTGGCCAGCACGCGGCCCAATTGTCGGCCTCGGCGGTTGCGCTGTTTGGCAAAATGGCCCTTGGTCGCAAAGGCCGCTTTGGGACCACAGGGCAGACCACTCATATCGACATCGAGCACCTGATAGCTGGCCTGATAGTCATGCTGCTAGCCTTGACTGTGCTGTCGATAGATCGTATCCATGGCTTGTTCCATTTGCTTCACATTCTCTGTGGTCGAGGCGTTCAAGGTGTCCTGCACGACCGATTGCTCGGCGCAACGGCTGCCTCCGAAGGCTCGCTGCAAGGCGGCATCGGCTCTGAGCCGCGTATTGATCTCGACGAGTCCATGGGCCCCTGCCAGCATGCTGATCAAGGCATCAGAGAGCTTCTCGCTTGGCTTATCCTTGATGGTCTTCTGAGCAATCTGCACCCGTTGTGCAATCGGCTCAAACAGCTTCAGTTCTCTCAACTTGATGCCAATGGCAGCCAGGCTCGCACTCGCGGTAAACGTTCTCGTTGTCGATGTGATAGATTCGTTCATGATGATGACCCTCCTATCGTTAAGCTTTCTCTCTTCGATAGAGATGTCTCATCTTTTTTCTTTTGGCAAGCTCCTTTCTTGGGGCTCTCTGCCACTAATTGGGGCCAAATTTAGGTAGGTAAATTAATCTTGGCCCTATTTTATCACAGTAAGTTTTCAGATACAAAGATATTGTTTTCGAATGAAACAAGAAATGCGATTTTGAATGACCTTGTGTGGAAATAGTTTTCCACCCTTAACTCCATTTTTAGTGTCATTCGCCAACAAAATCAAGTTGACTCTCCCCTGGAAATAGCCTTATATGTTACGTCATGCTCTAAATGCCGCTATTTCCATTGCCCCTGGTGCGCCTGCGGCTGTATGGATGACCCACATCATCACCTCGTTGTCCATGTCACATCGTAGCCGAGCAAGCAGCCAACGTTTCTATAGATGCGTTTATGAGAGACTTTTCAGGTAGTAGCTATCATTCTCTAGGATGAAATGAAAATACTTCTTGGTGGAGAAAAACAGGGATGTGCTTCTTTCTGCTCATTGAAATCGTTTCTTTCACTTGCTCAAGCGTCCGTGGCAACTGCACCCTCAGACACTCCTCACCAAGGGTGCGATGAAATCTCTCCACGGAGGCGTTTTTGTCTGGCCGATGAGGTGGGCAGACATTAGGTTCGACCCCCACGCACAGCAGCAGCCGGACCAGGGCGGAGGGGAAATCCCGTCCACTCGCGCTCCCCACAAAGCGCGGATCATCGTCAAAGGTGAGCATGGCAGGCAAACCGTGCTCGCGCAAAAACTGCGCCACCACTTCCAGCAAGCCTTCGGCGTCGAAGTCTCCTCCAACGCTCCGGCTCAGCCAAATCGAGGTGCCCGCATCCACGAAATTGGTAATTTCCACCACCCGGCTTTCGTTTGCCCTCGGGTTCGGCAGGCACGGTGGTGGCGTCTTTGAGGTCAAGTTGGACCTCCTCACCCGGGTGCTTGCGTTGCAAGGGTTTGGGTTTGCGGCGATGCTCCTGCGCCATACAGCCGAACCGGCGCAGGATCTTCCAGATGGTGGTCTGCGAGCGTGGCAGGCGCACCCCGGCAGATCTCGCAACGCGGGGTCGCGATGCAAGTAGTACAAGATGGCCTCTGGTCTGGGAACCCGGTGCAGGTTCTCAGGCAGGCTCTCACGCATCTCCAGAATGCGTTGCACCACCGCTGTCTGCGAAGTGATGGAGGCTGGTGGGGTCTTGCGGGCGCGAGAGCGAGCATGCAAGACCATCACATCACCAGGCGCGGCTTCACGTAAGCGACACGCGCCATTTCTTGACCCAAGCGAGAGATTTGTCCAGGGCGGTAGCCAGGTCTCGGTGTGTCCAGCTGGGATGCTGTTGTGCGAGCCAGCGCAAGCTCGCTCGCTGCACGATCAATTGGGCTTCGGTTTCCATGTCGTTTGCCTCCTCTCTGGGGGGTGGTTTTCCTCAAGTGTAGCGCAGGAGTTCCTGGCAGAAAAGACGCTTGCTCTCAAAGAGGAAGGAAAACCCACGAGGCGAAGTGGAGAAGGTGCTGGAAAAGTCAAGAAAAACGCTTGAAACAGAATAGAATTACTATAACAACATTGCTTATTTAAAACATCATTTAGAAAGTATTGATAGGAAAATAGATGTATTACTCGAAAATCCCCTCATAAACGCAGCAACTGTACCACTGCTTGCTTGTTAGGTTACGATGTTGTGCGAACAACGAGGTGATGATGTGGGTCATCCATACAAGCCTGTGGCGCACCAGGGTCTATGGAAATAGCGGCATTTAGAGCATGACGTAACATATAAGGCTATTTCCAGGGGAGAGTCAACTTTTTCATACACCCCCATCAAGGATAGCCAGATCTATCTGACAGGCATCACCGTCACCGATGCGGAACTCAAGGCCCTCAACATCGTGAGAGACTCCTTTCATGGTGACCTGTTGCTTCCTTTTCTGATAAAAGAGCACATCTGCTACATGCGCAACAATCGCAACAAGTGCAACAAGTGCGACAAAAACCAGGCATAGTAATGAAAGGCTGTTAAATGTAGGTTCTACTGTTTCGTTTGAGATGGTTGTTGCTGGTCAGAGGGGAAGTAGCCGATCCATTCAGTACGTAGGATATCCTCAGTACGAGTGGCGAAAAGGGTAGCTGCATCATCAACAGAGAGGTCTTTATAAACGTCTGCTCCGACATCGTAGAGGACCTTCTCCCGATTAAGCGTTTCACTGGTAGTGCGGAATGTACGCATTGTTGAAATGAGTAGGGGAACATATGGGATGTTGAGCAAGATTGGTACCGCGACGGCGATAACACCCATATAGAGTTGTAGTCCCAGGTGCCAGCGTTTGTATTTTCCTACTCTCTTTGAGTAAAAGTCTTTCTGGCTTTGCCACCGCTCAAGGGCGATTTCCCGTTTTGTCTCAGTCGGGGCAACAGACGGCGGCTGGGGTGACTGAGGTTGTACTGCTTTTTGCACCGTGCTGATTCCTTTCTTACCTCTACATGGGGCTACTTGCTCTCTCTCTGTTCAACAACGCGCTCATAGGTCTGCTCAAAAATAGTGCGGTCGACGATCCAGCCACTAGATCCTTGCCCCGTTCGAACCAGGTAGTCGCCAGCTTTGCCAGTGTAGATTTCTCCTGCTTTGGGCTCAACTGTAAACGGCTCAGCAATCTGCACGGCTTGATGAATGATATTCGCCGGACGATACCAGGCAAATCCTTCCCCATCTGGATCCATTGAGCGTTCATCATAAAGGACAGCAAAGTTTTGTGGAGGAATAGGATATTCTTCGCCCTTTATGCCACGAACGAGATAGTCTCCCGCTTGAAATGCCACAGGACCTTCCATTGTGTAGATTATCCCCCTTCTCTGCTTAACATCCTTTTCAGTTAACCGGCGAGCACGAACCCGAATCGAGGCGGTTTTCCGAAAGGATCGAAAGTCCAGGCCACTCATCTCTTCGATGGTAATGTGCATACGCTTTGCTCCTTTATGGGAGGAAAAACATCCTTTTCCCAAGTATATCATCTTGTAAGTGAGCATGTCGAAAATCATATGCCTGTCGATATCCTTGAGAAGAGAGCCAGTTGAGAACCAAAGACTGTAATATGATAATATGATATAGTACAACAAAGTATCTTCACACCTACCAGGTTATCGCGCTGTTGTCGAAATATCCTGTAATATGAAAGGGGCGACTCATGGAAGCTTCTGATCGTTCTATAGTGGGCGTCTTTAGAGATCATGCCCAGGCGGATTTGGCCGTAGATGGACTTATGCAGGCAGGGTTTAGAGAAGATCAGGTCAGGTCAACTGTGTACGGCCCGAGTGTGACGGAAGGGGAACATGCCGAGGAGCAACACTCGCATGAAGCTAGTCGTACCGTTGTGACCGTAGATGCCGTCGGTAGGGAGCCAGAAGCTTTGAGTATTCTGGTCCACCATGGTGCAAACAACGGCGATCTTCCTCCTGGTATGGCGCTCGAGCATGGTGTCCTTGTGAAGGCGCAGCCCACTGAGCACATTCCTCAGCAGGGTGTTGAAGTAGGTACCACCCCCTATACTTTCTTTGAGGAAGTAAAAGATCCGGGCCATCCTGAAGATATAAGCACAATGGATAACATTAATTATCCGCATGGCTAAGAGGTGATCAAAAGCCAATGTGGAGAATGTGATGGCGGAGCTGATGAGGTGGGATCGAAACCATGGCACATGGGCACCTTATCTATGTGTCAATGAGTGCCACACTTTGCTCAATTATCCCACCAGCATCGCTCAATACATGTTGACGAGCCTTTAGCTCAGCAAGGCTGTTGCTCTGGCCTGTTGCTCTACCTGTGCTTGCAATACTGCCTCGACTTCTTCCAATATTCGTACCACCTCCAAACCAAAACGCCCACTGGAACGAGTTTCTCCTCCGGTGCGAATCGCATTGGCGAAATCCTCGCACTCCAGGTGCAGAGGCTCAAGCCAATCAATATGGGGAATCGTGATCGCGCCATAACGATAGGAGACGACAGGATCAACATCGACATCGGCCCCTTTGTTATAAACCTTGACCATTTCAGCCGGATTGGTATCGTCATACACTGCCATTTTTGCGTCGCCGATCACCGTTACGCGACGAATTTTGCAAGGATGAAGCCAGCTGACATGAATATGCGCGGCCATCCCGTCAGCATACCCGAGATCAAGATGGGCAATATCATGATTGCGCGATCGGAGATGGGCATGCGCCTGCACTTTAATCTGTTCCGGTTCTTTGTCAAAGAGGTAAAGCAAGATCGAAATATCGTGCGGGGCAAGATCCCAAATAACATTGATATCATTACGATACAGCCCCAAATTGACTCGTTCTGCCTCGACGCAATAGATTTTTCCCAGATCTCCACTTTGGATCATTTTGCGCAATTCATTGACGGCAGGGCTATAAAGAAAGGTATGTCCCACTGTCAGAACGCGCTGTTGCTGATCTGCCAGAGCTATCAGTTCTTCTGCCTCAGCTACACATGTCGTCAGCGGTTTCTCAACAAGTACATGTTTGCCGTGGAGCAACGCCTCTTTCGCGAGCTGGTAGTGTGTGCGTACAGGAGTAGCAATGACTACTGCATCAACATCTGAACGAAAGACATCCTCCTCTTGCGTCGTCGTTTGTAATTCTGGTTGAGATATTGCCAGGGATGTCAGGCGATTGACATCCCTATCTGCCACCATACTGACGCTGGCATGGGGTAACGCATTGAGATTTCGGGCAATCTTTGGCCCCCAATATCCCCAACCAATGATCGCGAAACGTACATGTGTCATTTTATTTGTCCCCCCTTAACAAGTCTCTTAAAAACTCGAGATTCCTGAAACAGTGCTTTTCTTCACAACATTGACAATCGTCTGTATCTGCTCAGCAGATAGTTCTGGATACATTGGTAACGAGACAATACGCTCGGTGACGGTTTCCGTCACAGGCAGCATTCCGCGTTGATAGCCATAATGAGCGCACGCAGGTTGTAGATGAATGGGTATCGGATAATGGATCGCCGTTGCAATCCCTTCTCGCTCCAACTCTTGACGGAATTGATCCCGGTTGCGCACCTGGACCACGTAGACATAATAGACATGTGTGTCCCATGGCCGGACCACAGGCACCGCCTCTACTACGTCTTGAAGCTGCTCTGTATACACTCGCGCGTGGGCCTGGCGAGCAGCGTTCCACTCTTCAAGATAGCGCATTTTTACACGCAGTACGGCTGTCTGTATTTCATCCAGGCGGGCGTTCGTGCCTAAGATTTCGTGCTGATAACGAACGCGTGAACCATGATCGCGTAACATGCGTAGAGTCTCAGCAAGTTTCTGATCACTGGTTACACAGATTCCAGCTTCACCGTAGGCGCCCAGGTTTTTGCTAAAGTAGAGGCTGAAACAGCCGATGTCTCCAAAGCTGCCAACCCGTCGCCCACGGTAGGTCGCCCCGTGCGCTTGAGAAGCATCCTCAATGACCCTGAGGCCGTGCTCTCGAGCAAACTCCAACACGGGCTGCATTTCTACGGGATGGCCATACAAATGGACAGGAATAATGGCACGTGTACGGGGAGTCAGAACTCTTTCTAGTTGTGTCCAGTCTAGCGTGTAGGTTTCTGGGTCTATATCAACAAATACTGGAGTTGCTCCAACCAGAGCAATGGCCTCAACAGTCGCGATAAAGGTGTTTGAGACGGTGATTACTTCATGACCAGGGCCAATTTCGCATGCGCGCAGCGCCAGCATGAGGGCATCAGTACCTGTCGAACAGCCCACTCCGTAATCACATCCGCAAAACGCTGCGAATTCCTGTTCAAACGCCTGAGATTGTTTGCCAAGAAAAAGCTGCATATTTGAAAGCACATCTTCAATAGCAGCCAATACTTCGCTTCGAATTGTGTGGTATTGTGCTCGTAAGTCTACCAGCGGTATCTGCATAAGTCACGCCTCTCTAATAAAATCAACTATTAATATGGCTAACGAAACTCTTTGAAGCTTTCTTACATGCATAAAGAAAAGTATTTCCCCCATGCATCCGAAACATTAGGCATGGTTCAAATGAACGTGACAGTTTCATGAAATTCAATTGCTCTCCAATCCGCTTCTGATGCGGTGAGAAATTGTTTTTGGACTATTCAGGCTGTCACATTTGATTTAACATAAATTTAACCTTACTTTAATAGAACTTACCAGGAGTCCAAACGGTAACATTTTGCGATTGAAGTAAAAAACCTATTGGAACAAGCCTTGTGCAATTAAGATTTCATAACCTATTACCTCAATTTTTAACCATGTTTACACGTAATTTTCACCGATTTCAATCTAAGCGTCAGCTACAATAACTTGTGGCAAATAGGGGGAAGCCGTTAAATGCCTCAGTCCAAATAGTCTAGGGGGGACCGAAACCATGACTGCTGAAATATTAGCTATACCGAGAACTATCGGGATTAGCCAGAACTACCAGCGAACGAAGCGCTTGCTCGACATACTTTTTTCCTTGCTTATTTTAATTCCCCTATGCGTTGTCATCGTGGTCGTTGCGATCTGTATTCGCTTAGACACGGATGGCCCGATTTTCTTTCGTCAGAAGCGTGTAGGCTTCAATGGTGTCGAGTTCGAAATGTTTAAATTTCGATCCATGCATGTAAACAATGACGATTCCTGGCATCGTGCGGCTATTGCAAAGTATATGAGCGGGCAGAAGCTTGTCGAGAGTACGACTAGCGATCTCTCATACAAACAAGTTGACGACCCTCGCGTCACCAGGGTCGGCCGCTTTCTTCGCAAGACTAGTATAGATGAGCTGCCACAATTTATTAATGTGCTGAGAGGTGAAATGACGCTTGTTGGCCCGCGTCCACCTCTACCCTACGAAGTCGAAAAATACAGCTTGTATGATAAATTGCGCCTGTCTGGAAAGCCAGGATTGACCGGTCCCTGGCAGGTCTATGGGCGTAGCCGGGTTACCTTTAAAGAGATGGTTGAAATGGATATCGCTTATCTTAAACGCCAGGCTCTGCTGGAAGACCTCAAACTGATTGCCCTTACGGTTCCCGTAATGATTGGGGGACGTGGAGGGGCATAAAAAGATAGAGCTTTTGTATAACTCTACAGCATAAAGCGGCTTCCGACCTAAGTTCGCGATAATACTGCGAAATG
Source organism: Chloroflexota bacterium (assembly GCA_005881495.1). Next base: position 13,584 of record VBHI01000219.1, on the reverse strand, counting down.
TGGGGAGGAAGAGAGTATGCTCATTGTTCGTCATGACCCTGAAGATGTCTTTGCACGAGTCCCCCAAGTGGCCGCTCAGACCGATCCAGTGCTCAAAGAGTTCGATTTTTCAGGTACTGGAGACACCTGCGTGTTCCTTTTACTCTCCTTGTTCCTTGAATTAAGAGGGCTATAGTCCCAAAAGCAAAACTGAATCCTATCAAATAGCCAGCAATGAGATCGTTCGTCAGATGAACCCCAACATAGAATTGTGCGAAGCCTCCACCAAAGGCGAAGACAAGAGCTAATACCATCAAGAGGATACGAGGCACACGCAGAGAACGATGCTTCATATGTCTCCAAACAAGCCAACACGCTATCGCTCCAAGGAAACTCCAGCGAATAGCGTGACCGCTTGGATAACTATAGTCATAATAGTCAGGAGGTTCTTTATCAAGATGAAAGTGTATAGTTGCGGCCTGCTGTGCGTCAAGAACGTCCTGTTTAGGTACTGGGGGAGCCTCCCACCACACGCCCATTAGCATCATCACTTTCATAGAAGTTGGTTGGCTGTCTATTTGTGGACACTGCAAGGCGCTCATCCCTCCATCCAAGCCTTGTGGTATAGGCTGAGGAAAAAGCTGCTTCCCTAAGAATTCAATACCTACACTCAGCGAAAGTAACAGTAACAGATAGAAAAGCACACGTGGCTTATACCCCAGCCGCAGACATACCATACCCAGGATCAAGGTTAAGAGGAGACTAAATGGCCACTCACCTATCTTTGCCCAAACGTGGAAAACGCAATCAACACCTGTCAAGGGTCGGCGCAGAAGCCATTGTTCCTGTTGTAGAGTCGAATTAATGAGCACACCGGTTGAAAAGATGGCTGTGTAGATCAGGAAAAAGGCCAATAACACAAATGCCGCACAAAACCATTTATGTGCAGTGGAGATATGCTTAAATCGCGCGTACATAGCATCTTGCCTTAATTATCCTATAGAGCCCACATTCCGCAGTTTCAGCCGGACGGATTATAGATTTGTTCATAGAGCGGCTCCAACAGTGCTAAGATCAGCCGCAAAAGCTGTCAATCAAAGTGCGTAGTGTGGTCGACAGTGAGGCCTCGCTCAGGCCTTTCCGGGAAAGGCTGCGAGTTAACCATACTGAGAAATTGAGCAATGGAAGTGATAGATGTTCCTTTTCCTTTACAGGGTGAAGAAGATTGTAAAGCAAAGTTAGCGTTTGCAATTGTTGTCAATGGTGTTGCGTTAGTAAATCCTGAAACATCTGTGACAAACTTAGGATCAACAGTTTGTCCCGGTAATTTTGCTGTGTCCGCATTGGTATTCCATTGGCAATTATTTGAAGAATTTGTTAAGCCATCACGCAACCATATATGTCCTCCATAAAAAATAGAATTATTAATATAAATGCCTGAACCCTTAAGCCATACTTCTACTGATCCATAATCGGTGCCAAAAACCGTCACATGATCTATATTCCAGTTACTTTTTTTATTACTAATTGCACCAGTTCCCCTACCCATAATATTAATAACTTTATTCGTGAAAAGAACATTTTTAATTGTTACATTATTTACCTGTGCATTTGCAGGTGGTCCATTTCCTAAAATTGTTCCTTCTTTAAGCCCCGGGCCGAATATTGAATTTTGGATAAGAATTCCTCCTTGGTCTCCACCGTTATAAATCTGGAAACCATCCTGATGGACACATTGGTTCCAGGGAGTACCCGGTTGTGTTGGATCTTCCCGTGTTTCATGTGCCCAGGTATAGGAGATAGACATATTGTTAATCGGTCCGTCAGATTCAAAGTTATCATCACTGTTATCATACAGATCCATATATTGAAATGTGAGATTTGTGCCGCCATATAACTTTACTGCGTCTCCTCGTTCTGCCGGACTCCACGCGCTACCACTTTTGTATGCTGAACCGTTATCATACGCTTCTATATTGCGAAAGGTATTATTGGGTGAGGATGTGTCTATTGCTATACCTCCACTATTATATCCATGAATACTAATGCCATCCCAGCTCATACCATCAACAGTAATCCACGAGTGAGAATTCATATTAATACCCTCAGAACGTACTCCCCTTTTTTGGAATGTGTAATTTGGTTGATTACAGTATGGCAGTGGTATTGACCTCCCACCAAACAACACGACTTTACCATTGTGTCCTGAATCTGTTGCTCTTGCAATGGTGATAGGCAGTCCTGACACACCACTTTTGCCAATGGTTAATGTTGTGGTATAGGTCATGCTCGTTTGTCCGCCATCCAATAAAATGGTATCGCCTGGCAATACTATTGACCAATGGATATTTTTTAATTCATTCCATGCTGTTTGCCATGAAGACCCATCTGCATTATTGCCGTTTTTGGAAACATAATAAATATGTCCACTAGCTGCTACATGCATTTTCAGATTTTGCGTTTGTAGTGACAATAACACTGTAATAGGAAGTGCAAGGATGATAAGAAGAAAAAGAGAAAAAACAGAAATCATTTCACCCGATTTTAGAAGGGAAAATGTATCAGTAAGTTTTTGACCGGTTGTTCTTTTTCTCATATTTCGCATACTCCTGTACAACCCACAATCACAACAAAAACTGTACCAGTTGTCAAGCACAGATAAAAGTAGCATGTTTATGACGTAGGGGTTTTATATGGTTGTGTTGCAAAAAATCCCCATGGAACGCAACGAGCGCGTGAAGGTTCTCCTTCTTGCTCAGCTTAAGCTGCCACTCCAAACAGGCTGGCGATGAACGTGACCTGACTGGTGATGTCTCCTTTGATCACCCCGTGAATCTGCCCCTTGCGGATCATGTTCATCACTTCATAGCCTTGTAAGGTTCGCCCTGCCGTCTCAGACGCCACTTGAAGAGGTTCTGCTGTTCTTTGAACATCCATCAATCGGAATCTGTGGTTCGGTGGATTGCGCAACGGGAAGGGATCGCCGAGGATACCTTGGGAGTCAAAGGCAAAAGCGGGATCCTCCAGTCGCATGATCCCACACACCAGGTGGTGATGTATTACACGCCCAAACATGCTTCCTGGATGAATGAGGTGGAGATCTGGCTCAGTATCCTGGTGCGCAAGCTGCTCAAACGCGGCAATTTCATCACGCTTGATGACTTGCGCGACCAGATCCTGGCTTTCATTGCCTATTACAATCGCACGATGGCGAAACCCATCAAGTGGACGTATACGGGGCTTTCCTAATCGTGGAGCTGTTTACGCCTCAGTGTACTAGTAGGATCTTATCCATCTTTTTGAGCCACGAATACTACCCAAGGGCTTAGGCATACAAGCTTGCGCAATCCCAAAAAACGCTCTATTCGGGTGGTAACTGGAACAAGGGGGGAATTGCTAGCTCTTTGAAAGGGGAACCAGTAAAATCCCTCTTCGTGTATGAAAGTGAAACCCCTTGTGCGAAATCTCCTTTTCCAAGCTGAATAAGACAATGAATACCAGTCATAACTACCTCTCGAAGAAGCGATGAAGTGTTGAAGCAACCCCCGGTAAGACAACTGGTTCCAAAAAGTTCCAACGACCAGTCCTCCCTTCTGCAACACCCGGAAGACTTCATCAATGAACCAATCAGCAGTAATTGCTGGTGAAACTTCAATGCAAAGAACTAATCCTCTACTCTCTGTATTACAGGGAATCTTCGAGTCATCCGGACTCACAAGAATACACTTTGCTGTTGGAATTCTCTTTTTACAAATATTTAAAGTTTGTTGATTGACATCCGTGCATATCAGCCTCCAACCAAAATCTGAAAGTAATTTTGACCATCGACCCCCTTCACACCCTATCTCCAGAGCAGTAGTGGGTCTTGTGGTCAAGTAGTGAGATCTCAATATTGCATCCTTCTCAATTTCCGATGTATAGCTGCCCCATCTACTCTTAGCGACTTTTTCCCAATATGTGATTTCATCGTTTTCGTGTGTAGTTGTTGTTTCCATGTACTCCTGCCTTTCAACGTGTTCTGCCGAGAAATAGTAATCAAGGTAATGACTCAGCAACCTTTCTGAGGAATGTTGTCCACATGATCTTTGATGGTTTCCTCCCTCCATCCTGCGTGCTTCAGTCAGATCTCAAAGCCATCCAGGATCGGTTGGCTGGCGAGTTGGATCGCTCAGCCCGCTGCTCATACGTGTCAGCAGGATCAGCTTCTGTCATAGAACTGCTCTCCTTTAACCCAGGTGCTTATAAAGATATCCCCCCAATGATCCCGCTATGGGTATTGGAAGACGCTTCCAACATGTAGTAAGTAAACGAGATTTCCAACTGCTCTCAGATGTAGCAGCCAAACCTACCATATGGGGAAAGTAATAATATGGCAGTGGTTCCTTGATGGCTCCCCAACGGCGCTTGAACTCCATCAAGCCTTCGTTATCCTGTGCAGTTCGCCCGAGGTCAAGCGTCTGATATCCCTGCCTGCAACCCCATGTGATAGCTGCCCACATGAGCTGGTTGTTCGGAGCCAGGCTCAGATAGCTTTCGTCAGATGCGCCATAGGCATATCTGACGGTTGTGCCAGATGCCAGGAGAATCATACCTGCAATAATGATGCCCTGGTACTCAGCCAGCAACAGTTGCACCGCTCCACTTGCGGCAAAAGCATCCCACAAACCGAAAAAGAAACGCTGCGGTTGCGCAGGCATACCGTGCTTCCTACTGCGCGTGTGCAGATGTAATCGATAAAAATGCACCATATCTTCACGATGTTTGGCTATATGAATCTGCACACCGAGACTCTGCGACTTCTTAATCTGGCGCTGTATGGGTTTCCGCAGGCCTGACCAAAGGGTATCAGGATCAGTAGTAAGCGGCAGTAGCCAACGTACATAGAGATTTGCTTCCACTAGATCAGAGTGTTTGCTGAGCACATCATTTACACCAGGACGTAGCTCAAGATAATTTACTTTTTGCTGCCGAGCAAGATGTATCGCCTGGTCAATAAGATTACTAGCTATACCATCATCTGTAGCCAGCAGCGGGCAGTAGTCGGAGAATGGCAGCGCCACTAAACGTCGCCCTGTAAGTGGGCTTTGAATAGAGCACAGCGGGAGGAAACCCGTAATCTGTCCAGTTGTGTTTGTGGTGATTAGTGGGATCATCGAATATCCATAAAGCCTGGTAATCAGCTCAAGCCATGCTTGTCTATAGTAGAGAGGCTCCATCGTTTGCTGCTCAACAAAGGCACTCAAACGCGGATCAGAGAGGGAGGTATATATTTTATTATCTTCTACAAATGTGCTCTGCATATTTTGCTGCTTACTCCTTCGTAACAAGTAGGTCCTAGTTGAACCTGTTAATGGACTTCGAGGATACGTAAAAAGAAATCTTGCACCGTCACAGAGTCGATGTCTCCACTAATTGCAAGTGCTGCCTGACTTCCATCAGGCCAACATCCAAAGCGGATGAATGGCGTATCTATATCTTCAATCCGCTGAACGAGCGCACTTCGTCGCTGGAGCTGCTCTTCACGGGTTGTCCCCAGTCCTTCAGCCAGGTCAAGATACAAGGTATACATGTTGTGGCTTACTTCCTGAGAGCAGCGCATGGCTGGATACCCTTGTTCGAGCAGGAAATCAAGCACTTGTTGAGGTGTGTGTGGTGATAAACCAATACAAGGGCATCGAGGTGCGTTCACTGTGCAGTAATGAGCATGTACCTGGACCTCGGTACCGGACCATGGCGTCGCAGGCTGGTCTTCAACTATCAAGTGTCGTGCAAGTAGAATGGCACGAGAAGTACAAGTGGCTTCAACCCGCCAGCAATCAGAAGCTAGTTGGGTGATGTTCAGCCTGAACCGACTGCGCTCCTTCCACCACTGGGCAATATCCTTCAGACAAGTTACCCAGACTGGGAGTGCCTGGTTAGAAGCATAGGATAGCAGTTTATCCAGGGCTTGTTTGCAGAGTATGCCACGTTCCGGGTGAAGATTGAGCACATAGAGACCTCCGAGATCATAGACACGCTGCATAATGCGGCTCCAAATATCACCAACTGCTTCGGCATCGGTGATACGTAGACGATCAAAAACTATCTCATCATCTGGAATGCTGGTTGGAATACGCAGCAGCGAACCTTCAAAATGGGGTCGCAGGGTATAGACGTTGCAGGGAATTGCTTGAAAGAGCGCCAGGGATTTTTCAAAACCACTTCTTAGAAGTGGAGGGAGATGGTCAAAATCGATAACGTCATGGATGATAGCTTCATTACTTTCATAGATAAAGCCAAGTTTAGTAAAGACATCGAGTGAGTCTGCCGTCCACCCAAGATAGGGGTTGCGAAAACCCTGGTAGGGGATCTGCGTTCTTTGAAATACTGAAATAGCTTGCTTCGTTTGCCTGTGCTGCTCTTCCTTACTCAGAGTACGATAATCATTATGTACGTAGCCGTGGATGCCGATCTCAGCACCAGCATTGGCTATCTCCGTGATTAATCCAGAGTGCCGGCCAAGAACGACTGCCGGAATGAAGAATGTTGGTGCCCCTTTGTACCTGCGAAGAGTATTTATAATTGTATGTAATGCCCGTCGTGTTCGTGTTTCAGAGATACCAAAACGAATGAAAACCGTCCAGAGCCTACGGGCAAAATTATGCAGACCCTTGGTTCTGATTGAGAAGGCGACAAGATTCATAGTTACTCCCCAGTTCGTAAGTAGAATAATTATTGTACTATTGGTAAATTTCGAGTTTCTCGTCGACAACGTTTTCAGCATCGGGAACGCTTGACTCAAAACTCGAAGAAAAGAGCTTTTCATAGGCTAGCAAGAGATTCTTTTTAGTGTGATCCCAGCTTAACTCTTCTTCAACGCGCTGGCGCCCAATCGCACCCATTTTCAGGCGGAGTTCATCATCATCCAGCAACGTCTCGATCCTATCAGCAAAGTCTTCTACAAGATTCGGTATAGCGTAGAGCGCTGCACCCTGTGCTGAAAGGCGTGTTTCAGCAAGATCGAAAGCTACTACTGGTTTCTCCATCGCCATGTATTCCATCGTTTTGACAATAGTACAAAACTCATTCAGCCCGTTTTGTGGATCAGGTGTGAGCCCTATATCTGCTGCTGTCAGATAACGGGTGATGTCCTGGCTCATCACCCAGCCTGTGAAGGTGACGTACTCATCAAGTTGTAGTTCACGCACGAGCGCCAGCAGTACAGGAAGATGGTCTCCATCACCCATTAATACCAATGAAATATCTTGCCGACCTCGCTTATAAATGAGATCATAGAGGGCATAAATGGCGTACTCAATACCATCTTGAATGCCCATCACACCTAGATAGGCCAGTAAATAACGTCGCCCTCCTTTTAATTCAGGCTCAGGCATGACCAACTTCATGTGCTCTTTGTCAGGTCCGTTACGTACTACAAACACCTTGTTAGCAGAGCAATGACCGCGTTTAATGGCAAACTCTTTCTGTGATGTGTTTGATGTGATGACCAGATCAGCGGTTTTGTAGGAACAACGTTCAAAGAATAGTAGGAGTCTGTAAAGTGGTTTCATGCGACCATGAAAGATAACCTGGAACATCTCTGGCGCGGGATCATGCTGGTCAAAGACGAATTTCTTGCCAAGCAGTCGATAGAACAACCCGATCATGAAAAATATGTCTGGCGGATTAGCAGTATGAATCGCATCAAAGCCATGACGGAAGAGCACTTTAAAGCTCAACCAGAACGTCATAAACAGCGCCACACTATATTCGGCAATGTAAGCAATATATTTGTTCGCACTTGTCGGCAACCGGTACTGGTAAACATGAATGTCCTCAATACATGTGTACGACTCTCGGTACTCTTTGGCCCCTTTAGGACCGATGATACTCACCTGAAAGCCGTAATCACGTAACGCAATGGCCTCGGCCCAGACACGATTATCAGCACGGGCAGGACAATTTTCTATCAACATCAGTATTTTACGGATTTTTCCCATGGTCAGCCTTCCCTTTCAAGTAAAAAGTTTTTTCTTTGCCTTTCGCCTGCCGAAGAGACTCCAAAAGAAGAGCAGCGAACTCTTCAAACGTGGGTCGCCTTCTAGCTGTCAATTCCAAGCCCATAGCGATGACTTCGGGTATCAACGTTACTTGTTCATTGAGCATTTTGTTTATACCTGCAGCAATTGCCTCTGGCGTGTTGTTTACGTAGACAAAGCCCTGTGTGAACCAGCGTTTGTTCTCTGGGCCGTCCGAGACGACGGCTGGTTTTGCCATTGCCACAGCTTCATATGCAGCGCAACTCAAATCTTTTGGCTGATTGGTCAGGATGACCATGCCATGCACATTTTTGAGTAGCGCAGTATAAGTGCCACCTCGTAGGAAGCCAGTCAGAATTACATTCTCTGGTTTCTGTGCCAGTAGTTTGGCCGATGCTCGCTTCTGGTCGCCTGTGAGGTAGAAGGTGACTTGCGGTAGAAGCCGTGCGGCGGCGAAAACCTCTGCTATCGGCTCAACGTCTGCGAAGGTGCTGATGACGGCGACTCTTGCCTCTCCCTCAGAGCCAATCGTACCAGTAGGAGGGGCAAGGGATGGAACTCCGTCTGCGAGGAAAAACCCCCTGACCTTCCAGCGTTGCAAGATGTTTTGCGCCTCCATATTAGAGGAAAGTGTGACATTCGCACGACGTGTCAAAAAGCGCAGCAGGGGCAATGCCCAACGCCAATCGCGGCAGTAAAAGGTCGATGGATGGCAGTCTATAGCGAAGGATGATCGATGCTTTGTAGGTCGAGTTGTCCCTCGCAGTTCGCACCAGAGCGTCACAACCAGGGGCGCAAAGATCGGAGGAGATTGTACTAGCACAACCTCTGGCTGCTCTCGTTCCAGAAGATGCCAGGTCTTCCAACCCTGTACGAGGTAGCGTAGTGGTGTCAACCAGCCTCCTTTTAGCCGGGCCTCGTATTGGAAGCTGACCTGCCCATTGAGTTCGGTCGCCAAGGTTTCGGCTCGTCGTGAGTGATGAGCCCAGACTATAAATATAGATTTAACGTTCATGTATATTTCCCCTGAAGCGGTCTTCGCTACTCATCGTTTGTGTTTATTACTGCTCCCTCCAGCATAGGGGTCTCTCCCAGGATGCTAGCCAGGAGGCCTCTGGCTTTCTTCAGACGTTGGTCCTCTGGTTGCAGCCGCAGTGCGGTGTTGACTCCCCAGAGCGTCACCCGGTTGGCCAACGGGCGCAAGAGTTGAATCTCATCTGAAGTAGGAGGCACCACGTGGTGCCTTGGAAGGCGCATCATGCCACCGAAGTTGAACCTGGCCCAGAAGGTTCCCGGCCCACCGTGAAAGACTCGAAATCCAGTCCTCGCCAGATCTGTAGCATACTGTGTTACCGACATGAATTGTGCTTTGTGAGCTGTAGTCTGCCCATCGATCATAATGCGTGCATCTCCTTGCTAAGTGAATAGATAGACATTCTTGTTCCAAAAAAGATCTTCTTTCCAAAAAGTGGAACGATACGGTTGTAGCTCAGCATGATGTTATCGACAGTCATCTCCCAGCTAAAATCGCGCTCAGCCAGGAAACGAACGATCCGGGACAGATTATCCTTATTCATATCGCGCATACCGATGGTGATGTGTGGCACCCAATTAGCAGGATGATAGTAATCCCAAAAATCCGAACCTGTCCTGGAAATTTCTTGCCAGAGGGCTTCATGAAACTGTGTTAACTCGGGACTGCGTACAACGCGAAGATAAAGCACTGGATGAGGCCCGGTAAAGATGCCCAATCCACCGGTTCTTACTTTAAATGATGTATTGCTCGCAGCAAATCGCCGCAAGACAGTCTCTATCGACTTTAAGTCGTAGTGCCCGGCACACTGGTAAGTAATATGTGGATAGGATGCACTGTTAAATTCACTTACTGCGAACTTCCTCGCCAGTTCGGCCCAGAGGTCTTCAACCATTTGATAATGTTTGTTGTCCAGGAGTGAGATGACGGTGTGCATTGTTTTACATCTCCCTTCTTAATAGCGTAATTGATGGCGACCCCAAGGTCTCTGGATCAACACCTGATCGTTCGCCTCTGAGAAGATCTTCCAATGCTTTATCTCCTCGCTCGCGTACATACTTCATAAATGCCAGTATCTCTATCGCCCGTTTGGGGCGCCAGCGATACAATGATGGTGAGTCGAGGTGATAACGAATGCGCCATGCCTCGTCGATGAGAGGGCGCCAACGTGCGGGAAGACGATCTCGCCAGCGTTTCAGGGCTACTGACTTCGTGATAATCTCTCCTTCTTCGATCGTCGTCAGCATACGACAGTGTGTGGCTACGGCGTACTCAAACCAATCATCACGGCGGAAGAGGTAGGGACGTCTAGCTCTGCTCACCCAATAGCCATGCAGGGTGTTGCGCATCGTTTCTAGCACATCCTGCCAGGTTACCTCAAAAGGGAGTGTAGAACGTTCTGGTCCGAGGAGACGGATGCTTTTGTTCTTGACGGTCCACCATGTGATATAGTTGAGGTCACCATATCCCGCAGGAGAGAAGTTTCCATTTTGAATGGTGGGATATGGTGCAATCTTCCTATTACATTTCCCAAGATTACGCAAAGGAATGTAGAGAACGTCCAGACGATTGCCGCGTTGATGTGCCCCAATCAGCTGAGTATGAAGAGCATTTAATTGCGCAAGCTCCTGGGTGGTCCACTCTCCATGCGTCAAGGCAAGGATGTCGATATCACTTTCTAGTTCCTCAAAGGCCCCGAAGGCAATGGAGCCGTAGATGTAGATACCGTAGAAGTGAGAGCGCAATGGTTCTAGAGCATGGAGATAGGCAGCGATGAGTGGTTGAATAGATGTGGGAATGAATTCCTCTACCGCAGTATCCTCCACTTTTTTGGGCCGCACCTCTATTTGCTGCGATCGGGGACTCTCATGGTCAAGCAGATCAGCCAGGATGTGCTTGACGGCGACTCCCCAGGCATCCCAGTTCAAACGGCTTTCAAAAGCGGCTCGACTCGTTCTCGCTAGTTGAACATACCGCTGCTCATCGCGGTAGAGCCTGGCAATCACTTCCGCATAGGCTGCCCCTCCTGCATCATAGGGCAGCAGAAACCCGTTTTCGCCATCTCTGACCACCTGGGGCACCCCGCCCGTATTGGTGGTGATGACCGGCAGGCCGAAGGCGTTGGCCTCACAGAACACCAGGCCAAAAGCATCAGCTCTTGTTGGTACAAGCAGGAAATCGGACACCATAAAGAGTTGTTCTAACTCTCTACGCTGCCTCTGGTCGTTCTTGTCTAAGAACGGGATGACCCTCATACGCTCGTGGACCAACGCTTTGGGAGGAGTACAGCCACACACAATCAGTTCGGCTGCAATGCCCAACTCTTCCAGCTTGAGCAGCGTCTCAAAGGCGATGTCCCCTCCTTTCCTTGCCCATCCAGCCGCTAGAAATAGCAAGCGACAGCGGTCTGACGGCTTTCTCGCCAGGGCTACCTCCTGCGGAGGACACTCATCAAAATTGGCGCCAAAGGGCACGACATGCACTTTCGCCGGATCTGCACCATAGTCCTCGATAGCCGACCGTGCTGCCCATGCTGAGGGGTAAATCACCGCGCTGGCTTTCTTAAGCGCCAGGGCTTGAAGGGTATTCATCTCGTAGATCGATCTTGCTAGAAGACCTGAGAATGCAGGATAATAGTCAAACAGCAATCCAAACGTTGCATCTTCTACGAGCACAATAGGAATGTTTGTCTCTAAAAAGGCTATGTCCAACGCGCCATTAGGGGCAACAATCACATCGAAAGACTGGCCTGCTAGCCACTGAGCCCCAGCTCTCGCATAGCTGTTAGCAAGGAAAATGCTGCAGGCGTACTTTTCCCCCAGCAAGATCTGTGAGCTTCTACGAATGATTGCTGCAATCAGATCCTCCTTCCTACAGGGAAGAACTGGACTGAGGTACGAAGGCTCCCCACAATGTTTTTTTAGCGCTTGAGCTGTGTGGTAAACGGTGCCTGACCAGGAGCGCCACGAGCGTCTATCGTATGGGTTATATCGCGCAGTCAAAAACGCAATTTTAATTGGCTTATTCTCGTCATTCATAGCTGAACCTTTCTTACTCAACAGGGTTTACCTTGTCCCTGAGCGCCTTTCCAGGAATCCAGTATCGCTCCATGTGCCCCGTCTTCTCAGGATGAATGCTTTGAGTATAGTCACTCATAATTTTGTACATCGCTTCCTTGCTATCGAGGCTCTTCTTTATCTGAGAACCATACATTTTTGCTACGTTTTCAAAATTCATTTTCGTCTGAGAGCTATACATTTCTGCTGCTGTTTGACGTAGATGAAGCGTCTCGAATACTTCGACCAACTCGGGCACCAATCTCCACGCTGATTCCTCTAACCTATGTTCTAATGCACCTTCTCTGACAACATAGGGGAAGTCTTCGTAGAGCTTGACATTCGCTCCCACTTGAATCAGGGCGTCAACAGCGGAAGTAACGATCTGGTGATCGAGATGACGGCCTATGCCAAGAGGCGCATACCAGACAGCACTGGGTAGACGTTTGTGCAACGTTAACAGATCCAGGGCCAGTTGCTTCTCAATCCATCTATCGGCGGGATTGACCTCCCCACCGACTAACTGACTTTGCCGATGATAGTATGCCGGAGAGCCACGGTAGATGGCCTCGAGATAGTCAAGCCAGAGATAATCAGCTTGCAGGTAAGTAAGTGCGCGAGCATCTTCTTTGCGCCGGGCACGTATCACGGCCCCTGCGTCTTGACCGGAGGCGAGCATCTCGCGCAATTGTATTGCGACTCGACCAACACCCCTGTATTTGAGAATCTTTGATGCGAATTGATCGAAGCCCATATATGTATGAAATTTTACTGCGAATACGCTAAGTTTTAGCCTTGAAGATGGTATGCCTGCAAAGACAGTGATCACCAATGGGCGTTGTCCACGATGTACCTGTGATCCTATAGTGCCAGCGCAGGAATAGACGACGTCGTCAAAATGCGGCGAAAGGTAAATATACTGGTAATCCGAGGTGATACCACTGAAACTATTTAATTGCACTAGCAAGCTCCTTCATAAATGGGTTAGATCGCCTCTGCGTCATTTAATAAAATTTGGGCCTGATTTAAAGATAAAAGTAAAGTAGAAGACGTGACCGCTGGAAGTTCAGCCAGGATGTGCTTGACGGCGACTCCCCAGGCATCCCAGTTCAAACGACTTTCAAAAGCGGCTCGACTCGTTCTCGCTAGTTGAACATACCGCTGCTCATCGCGGTAGAGCCTGGCAATCACTTCCGCATAGGCTGCCCCTCCTGCATCATAGGGCAGCAGAAACCCGTTTTCGCCATCTCTGATCACCTCTGGAACCCCGCCCGTATTGGTAGTGATGACTGGCAGGCCGAAGGCGTTGGCCTCACAGAACACCATCGGGCTACAATCAGCTCTTGTTGGTACAAGCAGGAAATCGGACACCATAAAGAGTTGTTCTAACTCTCTACGCTGCCTCTGGTCGTTCTTGTCTAAGAACGGGATGACCCTCATACGCTCGTGGACCAACGCTTTGGGAGGAGTACAGCCACACACAATCAGTTCGGCTGCA
>VBHI01000125.1 GCA_005881495.1 Chloroflexota bacterium | reverse complement strand
GGCGCCTCAGTCGTCGATCGCCTGGTAGGCCGAAGTCCAGAAGTCGAGACAGACATCCGGAGGACTGGGGGAGGTCCAGGCGCGCTGGGTCATCAGGATGGTGACCATGTCTTCCCTGGGATCCGAATACCAGGAAGTGCCCATTCCGCCATCCCAGCCGAACCGTCCGGGAACCGCCGCCACGTCGTCGCGCCTGGTGACTATGGACACGCCGAACCCCCAACCGTGGCCGTCAAAGTAGCCGGGGACTATACCGGACGCCGCCTTCTGCTCGGGCGTCAACTGATCGGTCGTCATGGTCTCGACCGAAGGCCTGGACAGGAGACGCTCGTTCCCGTGTTTGCCCTGGTTCAGCATCATCTGGCCGAAGGCGAGGTAGTCGTCGATGGTCGAGACCAGACCCCCGGCGCCGGACGGGAATGCGGGCGGGCGGCTCCATTGGCCGCCCATGGCCTCGTCATAGAGCTCGAGCGCCCCGGTTTCGAAATTGGTCCAGTAGCTAGTCGTCAGCCGGTCGAGCTTGGTATCCTGCACGCTGAAACTGGTGTCCTTCATGCCTAGGGGCTCGAAGATGCGGTCGCGGAAGAACGTCTCCAGCGGCTGGCCCGAGGCGCGCGCGATCAAGACCCCCAACACGTCGGACCCCGTATTATACATCCACTTCTCACCCGGCTGGTGCATCAGCGGCAGCGTCCCCAAGCGGCGGATCCACTCATCCGGCGCAGGCGTCGCCGACGGCGCAGGCGGCCCCATCCCGATCTGCAGCTCGCTCGCCGCCTTCAGGATCGGGTACGCGTCCGGCGGCGCCATCATCTGGCCGAAGCCCATGCGGAAGGTCAGCAGGTCGCGCACGGTGATCGGCCGGTTCGCGGGCACGGTGTCCTGAAGCGGCCCGTCGACCCGCTTCAGGACCTTGCGGCCGGCCAGTTCCGGCAGCAGCCTATCCACCGACTCGTCCAGCCGCACCTTACATTCCTCCACGAGGATCATTGTCGCCACGGCCGTGATCGGCTTGGTCATCGAGCTGATGCGGAAGATCGTGTCGCGCCGCATCGGGTCGAGGCCTCCGACCGCCTTCATGCCGATCGCATCGACATGCACCTCGCACCGCCGGCTGACCAGCGTGACGATACCGGGCACTTCGCCGCGCTCCACATAGCCGGCCATGATGTCATGCATGCGGCCGAGCCGCACCCTGGACAATCCACCGTTGCTCATTAGCTTTACATCCCTATCTGCTTCTGCACTTCACGAACCCCCGGATACAGATGATAGACCTGGATGTAGTGGCCTTCGGGGTCTTTGGCGGTGAATACACGCCCGGCACCCATATCGGTGACTTCGCCTAGGATCTCCACGGACTTCGCTTTCCACTGCTGGTAGGTCGCGTCGGCATCCTCGACTTCAAAACCCGGAATGATGCCGCCATGCGCCAGGGGAACACCATAGGTCTCTTTCGTGGCGTCTTGCAAGGCAAGAGATGTCCCCCCGGTGCGAGAGCGCAGCATCACAAATTCATCGGAGGAAAACTCCGGTACAGCTTCCAAACCCAGGTAGTCCGTATAGAACGCTTTCGAGCGTGGCACATCGCTAACCAACAGCATCAAAAGCCCCAAACGAGATGACATGAGAAAATCTCCTTCCTGAAAGAACCTCTGCAATCATGTATGTGCATTGCTTTCAGTATACATCAATGCGACAGAAAAAACTTCTCCAATCTTACTCTTTTTGAACGGCCGTTCGCTCTGTCCTTCACAGCAAGGGCAGTCCCATCACCAGAGGGGGGTCGGTCAACTGCGGCGGGTGCAGGACGAGATCGGGATCGCCAGATACCTGCCCATGGCGGATGACAAGCGGACTCGCGTTGTGACCAACCAACAGCTTCTCGCCGGGCAGCAGAGACGAGTGGAGGTCTGTGGCGACGGGAAACGCGGCAGCCCGCAGATGGTAGACGCCATCAGCAATGCCATGAAGCAGATACCAACCGGGCGAGCTGAGTCTGGTACAACGCACAGGCTTTCCCTGGGGAATGGGACTGGGGAACAGACCAACGTAGATCGTGCCCCGAAAGGTCGCCGGAGCACTGATCCGGCCCAGCAGAGCGTGTTTCCTCGGCATGCCAGAGGGCGTCGTGGAATAGAACTCGGCAGGCTCTCCCGCAAGCGGCTCGAATGCATGAGCCCGTTGGCGCAAGAGGCGTGGAGACAGGCCAACCAGGTGCGTGAAACGGCTGGTGAAAGAGCCAGTGCTGGTATAGCCAACCTCAAAGCAAATATCGGTCACGCTGAGCGGTGTCGTCAAAAGCAACCGCCGGGCCATCTGGAAGCGCAGCGCGGTGAGAAATTCGCCAGGGGGAATGCCAATCAGACGACGAAAGACGCGAGTGAAATGAGAGGGGCTCAGACAGGCAACCGAGGCCAGATCTGCGAGGGTCAGCACTTCCTGCAGATGGGTATACATGGTTTGGATCGCGCGTTCAACGGCCTGCGTCTGAGCGGCAAAGGTCTCGTGACGCGCTGCATCTTCACTCAAAACGGGCGGTGCTGTTCGCATGGTGTTCTTCTTTCTACAATATAACTTTCTTCATCGATCTATTCTTTTTTGCCTGATCGGAGGCGGCAACCCAACGCGAGCCGTTCCTGCGACTCGCTGGTGACAGCGGGTGACTGATACGCGCAATCCATCTCGCCACTCTGGCGCTGACAGGCCATGTGAGCAGCGTGTGCGCGTCAAGCTGGGGGAAGAGTCCTCTCATTGTCGTGCTTTCCAACGTGGCGTGTCATCAGAACGCGAGAACATGTTGGCTTGATGTATCTTACTTTACGACGCGGAACCTCAGATGTGTTACATCAGGGGGCTCTCTCACCATAACGCGGCGCAGAGGCCCCGGCGTTCACGCCAGGGGAGGAAGCGCCGCTCCTGCTGTCCTCAAGACGACGCATAGCTGTAGCCATCCATACGTTGCAGCACTCGACAGTATCTCGCGTTGATCCCATCGGTCTTGCCGACCCGAAACGAGCCGGAGGCGCGCACTGCGACCCGTCCCAGGCGAACCCCTCCTGTTTTGAGATGCGCGGGTACCTCTGCGCGTACCAGATCGCCCGTCGAAAAGCCCCGGACGCGCTTCTCTCGCGTGAAGTATCCACGTGGGAAGCCAGACCCATTGACATTTGTGCGCTGATACCTTCCACGCCCCTGGGCGGTGATCGCCAGAGGGCACAAGGGAGGGACATGGACACCAGCAAGGGTCCCAACACAGAGAGCATCCAGGCAGTGCGCCTTCTCGATGCCGAAGCGATCTCTATTCCATCTCGTTCGCCCACCGCTCCACGTTCCGATCGGCAAGCCGAGGACGCGCAGTGCCTCCACGAGCGCATATCTGGTCGCATTCACTGCTGCTGCATCTCCAAGGGGGCGCTTTGCTTGCGCTTCGACCTCCGGGTGGCCGAACTCAGCGGCGGTCTGCTTGCCTTTGGCGATATTACAGTCGTGGCAACTGAGCGCGAGGTTGCTTACACGATTGGAGCCATGCCGCGAGCGTGGCACAATATGGTCCAGTTCAAAAACAGTATGTGCGCGCCCACAGTACGCGCAGCGATACTGAAACTTTTCCAGGAGATATGCCCTGACCTCCCAGCCAAAAAGCTCACCACGCTGGTATTCGACCCCTGCCACCTCCGGGTTCTGCATGAGGGCCAGGTCAAACTTGACCCGCTCCACCTCGATCCGGCTGACAGGCGCCCAGTAGGCATAGCGTTGTGCCCAGGTGAGCACGTTTCCGATCCGTGAGCGTAAGGAGGGCGGGAGCCAGCTCGGAGCGCGTCTGCGGAGGGCTACGCGGCACGGTCTGTACCGCAGGTTGGCGCTTCTGCGCCGTCGCCGATAGCTTGCTCGTTGCAGCAGGGCGCGGTGAACCGCTTCGCCACGATGGGTGAGTTCGGCGAGGTGCAGCGCGTAATGGACCGGGCCGTCAGGCGTGGCTTCCTCCCGCACCAACGCGCTGCCAGTGGTTTTGGAGCCTGGGTCCAGTTTCAGGACAACAGGTTGGAGCACCGAGTCGAGAGCGCGCCGATCCTTGAGACGAATGACAAACGGCTTGATGCGATGCACCACCGCCCGCCCCTGGGCGAGCAGCAGACGTGCCCGTTTGGGCGTGCATGGCATGAGCGGCTGTTTGTGCTTGTCGAGTACGAATACCATGTGCTTGTTCCTTTTCCTCTTACGAGGCCCCGTAAGGGGCTGTCTGACGGGTAGAGGCAGACGTCCCTCCACCACTCCCCTCGCCGCTGTTGGCTTGGCTTGTTCGGCTCATCGCACCGGCTGACACCCCGAACCGCCTTTTAACGATGAACGACAGCGCCAGGAGCTGAGGCAGCACTCCTGGGTGTCTTGACGAAGCCAACGGTTCTGCCAGTTCGCGCCTTGTCCACAGGCTGTGGCAGATCGGCTGGTCAAAGACAGGCCTGTGGCGTCTCGCCGCAAGCCCCCGCGTTTACGCCTGATTCTTACCCACATCTTTTTGAAGTGGCTTGTCAGGCCAGTCGCTACAGATGAGATTGTGAAACAGTCAAAGACTGCATAGGCCTCAGAGGCTGTTTCACAGAATCCAATTGTAAAATGTGGGTAAAAGACAGGCGTTTACGCGTGGGGTCGTTGACCCTCGTTCTTTCCTGGTCTTCTCGTCGGCGAACGACAGGCCCTTAGCAGCGAGGGCGCGGCGGAGCTGCTTGATAGCATTTGGCCCGATGCCATGGAGCTGCTTGAGCTCTGTTTCGCTGACTTTGGTTAACTGCTCGAGTCGCAGGTAGCTAGCTTCATAGAGCGCCCGTTGAGCAGGTTTGGCTAGCTCAATGGGGAGGTCACTTTCCTGTTGTGTCATCGTATTTTTCACCCAACATTGTAAGCTACGGCAGCACGAATGAGTTCTTTCAAAGCAGACTCATCAACTGCGTCGCCCTCACGGAAATCTATCGATCGCGTTTTTTTAGCATCAAGGCCGGCATTGAAGAGTGTATGCGGATCTTCCAGGGAAGCACCTTGAAAAAAGTTCATTTTTACTGTTTTCTTGAACGTGCCGACAGCACAAACAAGTCCCTGGTGAGACCAAACCGCGGTATCCCACTTCCATTCCTCAGTGATGTCGGGGTCGGCCTCGAGGATAAGTTTGCGCAGTCGGGCGAACATTTGGCCGCGCCAGTCGGCAAGTTCTGCGATTTGTTTGTCGATACGTTCAGATGGATTCATGTACTTCTCCTTCTCACATGGTGCATCGAAGATGCGCTCATTGACGACCTCTCGTTCTTCTCGTTTGAGAGTAAACTTATTTTTTGTCATAGGTAAGCATCCATTCGATTCCGTACTTATCGGTAAGCATACCATGTTGTCCTCTGCATAGTTTATTCATAGGACAACATGGTATACAACTTTATTCTTCATGGATAGTATGGACACTCTCCCTACACCGATGATGGGGTGGGAGTCCGTCGCGTCTTTCACAAGCTGCGCTCCATTGCGATGGAAAATTTTCACGAACATTTCAAAGGCATCTTTGATGGGCAGTTGTGTCTGGCATGCGCAAAACCAGACTCGCACCTGTCCCAAAAAGGACAGCTTGACCCTCTTTATTCGTGATGATCACATGTGGTGGTCATCACGACAACGTCTCAACCACTATGAAGAATGAAAACTATTCCTGTCATCCATAATTCGAAGGAGAAAACAGAGATGATTAATAACTACCAGACTGCTATCGTTACCGGCGCTTCACATGGCATCGGACCATATATTGCCAGAGCTTTGGCAAAGGAAGGCATGAATCTGGTCCTGGCCGCACGCTCGGGGCAAGAGTTGGAACAAGTAGCTACCGCCGCCGACATTCGCGCGACCGGGGTTCAGGTTCTGACCGTTCCGACCGATGTGACGGACCATAATGCACGCAACGCTTTAGTGAACGCTGCCGAGCGCACCTTTGGCTCGGTGGATGTGTTAGTAAACAACGCAGGGGGCGACCCTCAACGGGAGTTTCACCACTATACGGCAGATGATGTCGAGGCGCTCATCCAGCTTAATCTGACCGGGCCAATCGAGTTAACCCGCCTGCTCCTGCCGGGGATGCTGCAACGCAAGCAAGGGCATATCGTGAACATCTCTTCAATGGGAGGTCGGATAGGCTTCCCGCATACCGAAGTCTATTCCGCCTGCAAGGATGGCCTCATCGGCTTTACCCGTGTGTTGCGGGCCGATTACCGCACAGCCGGAGTCAGCAGCTCGGTGCTCGTCCTTGGCAGTATCGGCGGTGCTGGGACGGGAGCACGGACGCTGGAGGAAATGAACATCCACATTTCTGCCATGGGCAAAGCCTTCTTGTCCCCACCCGAGGCCGTAGCCAGAGCGGTAGTGCAGAGCATCAGGCGTGATAAGGCAGAGATCGTGATCATGCCTGGACCCGGGCGGCTGATGAAAGCACTCCTGGATCTCTTTCCTGGCATGGGGCAGATGATGAACCAGATGGGAGGCGTCACTCCTC
Source organism: Chloroflexota bacterium (assembly GCA_005881495.1). The sequence goes on along the minus strand of VBHI01000125.1, from coordinate 819 downwards.
TCATGAAACAAATCGCTGATTTCCGCGAACGACAGAGAGAACAAACGGACGCAAGTAATCACCGTCCAGCAGAACAGTGATGAGAAGTCTATCAACATTACCAAATAAAGGAAGTATAACTATGTCTACAACTTACATTCCTGGCTGACCTGGAGTAGAGATTGAGTGCGATTCAGGAGATGCCAGCGCTGCTAATCTTTGGCGAGGATGGTACAATCGAAATGGGGTGGCTGGCTCGCCTGGAGCGCATCTTTCCCCGGCACCGTTCCGTCGTGATTCGGGGCAGTCACTATTTCCCCCAGGTCTATGACGCTAGCGCCGTCGCAGCCGCGATTTGCAGCTGGTGGGACGAAGAGATCGCTTCATAAGTCACCGGAGGAGGATGAAGCATGCTGGAGTCCTTTGAAAGCTATCGGCCCTACCTCTTTGCCATCGCCTACCGCATGCTCGGTAGTGTGATGGATGCTGAGGATATGGTGCAGGAGACCTACCTGCGCTACCAGACCACGCCGCCAGAGACCATTCGCTCGCTCAAAGCGTATCTCACCACGATCCTCATGCGCCTGTGCATGGACCAACTCCAGCTCGCGCGCAGGACGCGGGAAGTGTACGTGGGTCCCTGGTTGCCGGAGCCCATCATCACCGCAACGGCTTCCGAATCAGCCGATCCGCAAGAGCGCGTCGACACGGAGGAGTCGATCTCGCTGGCCTTCCTGGTGCTGCTGGAGCAGCTCCAACCGTTCGAGCGAGCGGTCTTCCTGCTGCGCGAAGTCTTCGGGTATGACTTTGCCGGCGAAGTCTTCGGGTATGACTTTGCCG